>CAMWPF010000007.1 GCA_947176045.1 uncultured Treponema sp.
GCGGCAAACAGCGCGCCCCATTTCAACTGCCGGAATATCGCGGCGGCATAAAAGAACGTCAGCAGGCAGACAACGCCCGCGCTCAGCCAATATGTTGCAGAAAACGCCAGATGCTCGGAAACAGCGAGCAGCAACAGATAAAAAACCACATCAGCAAACCCGATAAGCCCGTACTGAACCGGATGAATCCGAACTGCCGTGAAAATTTCCAAAATCAAAACTGCCAAAAACGGAATTATGAGAAACAGCGCCGCATACTTGACGCTCCGCATCGTCTTTTGATAATGATCAACCGGTGTAATGAAAGAAACGCAGACCGATTCTGACGAACGGCGCAACTCTCCCGAACCGCGCTCCGACAGCTCCGGGCCGTACAGGATCCTCGGAAAAACCGTTGAAAATCCGGCGACGCTCCATTCTGCGGAAAATCCCTCATTGGAAACAGACCGAGAAACGGGAAGCCAGCCGCCGCTGAAGCCCGGCGCCGTCCATGACGATGAAATCTGAAAATGATTGTCCGCGGCGACGGGGCAGAGCGAAAGCAGCTCGCCTCCCTGCAGCGCCGCGTCCACAGAAAAATCAAATCCGTTCCGGGCGGCTTCTGCGGGAAGCGTATAAAAAAGCGTTCCCGTAAAAATAGGAATTTCCGGCGCTTCCACGGACGGAACCAGAAGCACGCCGTCAGCCCGGACTTCCGGCAATGCCGTCAAATTCTTCTTGTTGGAAACGCCCATGCAGAACAACGCCTCGTCCCAGAAGACAGCGTCCTCCTGTATTCTGGCAGCCAGCGACGCCACGCTGCTGAACCTTCCTGAAGAAGCAGTGCCGCAGGAAAAGACTGGAATCTCAAAAATTCCCCGCGTCAAAAAGAAAGGGGAAACCTCCGTCGAAAAATCCCATAAATCAGGAAACGCCAGCATCCAACGGCGGACAATCTGCGTATGGATTTTTCCATCAGAAGCGACTGCTTCCACCGTTTCTTCATACGGAACCGCAACACCGAAGCCTTCAAAAACCGGCTTTCCGCCCAAAGGCTCCAGTACGGACGAAACAGCCTCGTCCCGGTAGCGCTCCCGATCCCGTACCAGGGATTTCACAAGATGCAGCGGAATCAAAAACAGCAGGACAAGCGCGCAGATGACAATCAGCTTCATACCGAAGCTTCCAAATCGAACAGCAAGATTCGTTCTCTTCATAATAGAGAAAATGATACCCGATTTAGAATGAACTGTCAAATTGCAAAAACTGCGGCGCAACCGGGCGGTACAGCCTATCTTTTTTGAAGAATGTTTGAAACAAACTGCTGGAACGGCGCGGCCTATTTTAACGTCCAGCTTCTTGCAAAGCTGCCTTCCCGCCGGGGGTTTGTTCCATCAAACCGCTGGGGGCCACTCAAACTTTGTGCCTGTCCCCGCCTGTTCATAAGTACGACGCCAGCAAAAAAAACACGAAGGCTGCTGCAAGCCGCCCGCATTTTCCGCCGCCGTACGCCAAATCTAATATTGTACGAAACTACTCTGCATCAGCGGCCGGAGCTTCCTCCGCAACCGCAGCTGCAGCAGATGCCGCCGCTGCCCGCGCCTTGTTCTTCAAGGCGGCATTGCAGATCTTGCAGATTTTGACATTCTGACCGTCAATTGTCTGTTCGTACAGTATTTTCAAGCCGTCCTTCTTGCAAATCGGACACATTCCTCTTCCGCGAAATGGGAGAGAACGGACACCAGTTCCACGATGGTTTTTTGACATTTTCTACTCCTTATCAGCGGAAGCGTCCACGCCTTCCTCTGCCTTTTTTGCAGAAGCCTTCTTTGGCAACGCTTTCTTTGCCTTCGCAGCTTCCTCGCCAGAAGCAGCCTTCTTTGCCTTTCCGTCCGACTTCTTGGATTTTGCCTCGGATTTTTTATCCTCCGGCTCGGATTCCAACTTGTAGTCCACTAATTCCAAAATGACCATGTCGGCGGCATCGCCCTGACGATATCCAAGCTTCAAGACGCGTGTATATCCGCCGTTCCGATCCTTCATCCTCGGTCCAATTTCAGTAAACAACTTGTTCAAAATCCGTTCGTCCTGAATGAACCGAGCAACTTGGCGGCGATTATGGACGGAATCAACCTTGCCCCGTGTTATCAACTTTTCTGCGGCCTTGCGCACTTCAAGCGCCTTTGATTTTGTCGTAGTAATACGCTCAAATCTGAAAAGCGAAGTCACCATGTTCCGTGACATTGCACGGCGATGGGCCGTAGTTCGTGAAAGCGGATTAAAACCATTTCTATGATTCATCTGTTTCTTCCTTCTGCTTTGTTATATTAACAGCATTCTTCAAATGGCTGTAGTCTGTCATGCCGAGAGTAAGCCCCCATTCCTGAAGCTTCTCTTTGATTTCTGTAAGACTTTTCTTGCCAAAATTGCGCGTCTTGGCAATATCGTCCTCCGTCTTTTTTGTCAGCTCGCCAATCGTGCGGATGTTTGCATTCTTCAAGCAATTGGAAGAACGCACGGAAAGCTCCAGTTCTTCAACCGGCGTGTTCAAGATTTCCTTGACCTGCACGTCATCTTCATCATTGTCATCGCCGATCGAAATCTCACTGTCATTGAAATTCACAAAGATTGTAAAATGGTCTTTCGCAATCTTTGCAGCCTCTGCCAGTGCATCCTCCGGGGCGATTGTTCCGTCCGTCCAAATTTCAAGTACAAGCTTATCGTAATCATTACGCTGGCCTACACGACAAGGTTCAATGGAATATTTAACCTTCGGTACGGGAGTGAATGTCGCATCCATCGGAATCGTACCGACAATTTCGATATAATGCTCGTTCACTTCCGCAGGAACATATCCTCTGCCGAAGTCAATCTGGATTTCAATGTCCAACTGCGCGCCTTCCATCATCGTGAAGACAGGCAGATTCTTTGTCATGACTTCCAGTTGATTCTCTTTGGCAAAGTCGTCGCTTTTTACAGTTCCCGGTCCTTTGAATTCGTAAAGAATCGTATCCTGCTCTATGTCGTTGGGTAGCCGCAAACGGATCTGTTTCAGACTGTTTATTATTTCCAGAGTATCTTCGGAAACATTTGGAATCGCTTCAAATTCACTGGAGATAACATGAGGAACACCATCAGCATCATAGGACGTAATGCGAATCGAGGTAACGGCATACCCTTGAATTGAAGACAGCAGCACACGGCGCAACGTGTTTCCCACGGTTGTGCCGAAGCCGGTCTCAAACGGATACGCCGTAAATTTACCGTAATTCGGATTCGTCTCAAGATGCTCAAAAGTAATACCCTTCGGTTTCTTGAAACCTTTAAGCAGATTTTTGCGAGCCATCTGAACTCCTTATTTAGAATAGAACTCAACTATAAGGTTTTCTTTGACCGCATAATCGATGTCGCTCTTTGCAGCCAAAGCAGTCACCTTTCCAGTGAAGTTATCCCTGTCAATTTCAAGCCATGCCGGAACCGCTTTGTCGCCATTCCTCGCGAGAATCGTCTTGACGCCCGTCGAAGTGCGGCTCTTCTCCTTGACCGAAATCTCATCCCCCACCTTCACAAGGTAGGACGGAATGTCAACTTTGGAGCCGTTCACGGTAATATGACCGTGGCTGACCATCTGCCGTGCTTCTTTTCTTGTCTTCGCAAAACCGAGGCGGAACACAACGTTGTCCAAACGGGATTCCAGCAGCTGCAAAAGCAGTTCGCCAGTAACGCCATGCTTCCGTGAAGCCATTTCATAATACTTTCTGAACTGGCTCTCAAGAACGCCGTAGATGAATTTCACCTTCTGCTTTTCATTGAGCTGGATGCCATATTCCGACTTCTTTCTTCTGACTTCCTTCTGATTTCTCTTGGATACCTTGTCATATCCCATGACGACAGGATTGATACCCAACGCTTTGCATCTTTTCAATAAAGGCTGTGTGCTTTTTCCCATTGCCTAAAATCTCCTTGCTTACATACGGCGGGTTTTGCGCGGGCGGCAGCCGTTGTGCGGCACCGGAGTAACATCATGAATCGATTTTACTTTCAAGCCCATAGCGCCAAGGGAACGGATTGCATTTTCACGTCCCATTCCCGGCCCCTTTACATAAACATGAACTTCACGCAAGCCATAGCTCGCCGCCTTCTGAACAGCCGACTCTGCGACTGTCTGCGCGGCAAACGGAGTCGATTTCTTCGCTCCGCGGAAACCAAGACCACCGGAAGAAGCCCATGCAATCGCATTGCCCCTCAAGTCAGTGATTGTAACGATTGTATTGTTGAAAGTCGCCTGAATGTAGACATTGCCCTCATAGACGCTTTTCTTTTCCTTTCGCTTTTTTACTGTAGCCATCGAATTCCTCCGCCCTACTTCTTCTTGTTGGCAACGGTCTTTTTCTTGCCTTTGCGGGTGCGCGCGTTTGTCCGAGTGCGCTGTCCGCGGACAGGAAGACCGCGGCGATGCCGCAAGCCGCGATAGCAGCCAATGTCCATCAAACGCTTCAGATTCAAACCGATTTCCGTGCGGAGACGACCTTCAACTTTGTAACTTTTGTCAATAATCTCGCGCAGTTTGGAAAGTTCATCTTGGGAAAGCTCGTTCGCCATTTTGTGCGGATCGACTTTCGCCTCCTCGCAGATTGTCCTCGCGGCAGAACGACCAATACCGTAGATATACGTCAATGCGATATCTATATGCTTGTTAGGGATATCAACTCCCGCAATTCGAGCCATCTGTTACTCCTTAGCCCTGCTTCTGCTTATGTTTCGGATTCGTGCAAATGATACGGATGATGCCGTTCCGTTTGATGACCTTGCATTTATCGCAGATAGGTTTTACGCTGGTTCGTACTTTCATAAAAGACCTCCTGAGAATACATTTCACCGAATTTCAGCACCTCGCAATGAGAGACAATTCGGTGAGAGATACTATATCACATATTCTCAATCCTTTTCTACTACTATTTCACAAAATCTACAGATTTCGTGATCTGATTTTACCCTTCTTCGTCAAACCATCTTGATGATGCATTTTCAGAAGGGCCTCCACCTGGCTCATCGTATCCAAATCAACGCCGACCATGATGATCAGCGATGTGCCGCCCATCAGCATTGAAATCGACTGCGGGAATCCAAACAGATTCTGGATGATTGTCGGCAATATTGCGATTGCCGCAAGGAACAAGGAGCCGGGCAATATCAGCCGGTTCAATATTTTCTGAAGGTATTCTTCGGTTTTATCCGTCCGTACGCCGGGAATGGAACCGCCGTTTTCCCGGATATTTTTTGCGATTTCCGTGGGGTTCAGTGTTACCTGTGTGTAGAAGTATGCAAAAAATACGATAAGAATGACCAACAGAACATTGTACCAAATTCCGCTCGGCGTGAGTGCGGCGGAAAGCCGCGCGACCCACCGGGCAGAATCCTGATTATTCCCAATCATTGAGACAAGCTGAAGCGGAAGCGTCAACAGCGACGACGCAAAAATCAGCGGGATGACGTTGGAAGGATTCACTTTGAATGGAATGTAGGTGTTCCCCCCTTCATACATCTTCCTGCCGACGACGCGCTTCGCATAATGTACGGGAATCTTGCGCTCGCCCGCCTCTTCATAAATGACCAAGGCGACAATCGCAACAAACATCACCAATACAACGATGACGAACACAAGCTGGATTTCGCCTGCGGACACCTTTTGCACCAGTTCTGCTATCGCGTTCGGAAGGCGGGCAACAATGCCGGCGAAAATCATCATTGAAATGCCGTTCCCGATGCCGTTGGCGGTGATTTGATCGCCGAGCCAGACAGTTATCATGGAACCCGTCGTTACGGTGAGCATCGCAAGCGCGTTGAATTTCCACCGGGATGCAAGCATGATGCAGTCCGGAATACTGCCGGCGTAAACCGTCACCGCATACGACTGGAGGATGCAGATCAAGACTGTACCGATCCGCGTCCATGCGGCGAGCTTGCGCTGGCCGCCGTCCTCTTGAACCGCACGTTTCAGCGAAGGAAAGATAATCACAGCAAGCTGCATGATGATCTGCGTGGAAATGTACGGCATGACTCCCAACATGAATATGGAGAAGTTGGAAAACGCGCCGCCCACGAAGAAATCCATATAGCTGGCAAAAGCATTTTTATTCTGTGAAGCCAGATCGTCAAAGTACTTCAACAGCACGTTCGCATCAATGCCCGGAATCGTCAGGACGCTTCCCAAACGGAAGACAGCCAGAATGATGAGCGTGAAAAACAAACGGCCGCGAAGCTCTTTGACTTTAAACATATTTACAATCGGATTGCTTGCCATGTCCCGCTCCGCCACTACTTCGTTTCTTCTGCTTTTTCGGCAACCGTCACCGTACCGCCAGCCTTCTCAATCTTCGCCTTTGCGGATTCGGAAATTTTGCCGATATTGACAGCAAGCTTCTTCGTCAGCTCGCCGTTGGCAAGAATTTTTACGAACAGGGCTTCCCGTTTGGAGACAAGTCCTTTTGCAACAAGCGTCTCCTTGTCAACGGTCTCTCCGTCCGCATATTTTTCCTCAAGCTGGCCGACATTGATGCAGACATATTCCTTTTTGAACGGATGGTTTGAAAATCCCCGCTGCGCGATGCGGCGGTACAACGGCATCTGTCCGCCTTCAAATCCAACGTACACCTTTCCGCCGGAACGCGACTGCTGGCCCTTGTTTCCTCTTCCAGCCGTCGTTCCGCTTCCCGACGAAGAACCGCGGCCGACAATCTTTCTTTTCTTGTTCGCACCCTGCGGGGCGCTCAGAACTGGATTATAATCTGACATCAGTTTGTCTCCTCAACTTTGACCAGATGGGAAACCGCCGCGACCATGCCGCGGACGGACGGAGAATCCTCCTGAACAACAGAAGAATTAATTTTCTTCAGACCAAGGCTGCGGACAGTTGCAACTTTCGCCGGCTTCTGTCCGATCGTGCTTCTTACAAGTGTAATCTTCAGTGTCTTTGCCATTGCCTTAACCCCACAGCTCGCCAAGCGTCTTTCCGCGCGCCGCAGCGACCGCCTTTGCATCCATCAAATGCTGGATTGCATTGAATGTCGCACGGACGACGTTTACGGAGGCGCTGGATCCCAGCGATTTGGAAATCACATCCGTCGCTCCCACCGCATCCATGACGGCGCGAACCGCGCCGCCGGCCTTGATTCCAGTACCAGAACACGCCGGCTTCAACAGGACGGAAGAACTCTTGTACTTTCCAATAATCTCATGCGGAATGGTGCCGTTCTTCAACGGCATGAAAATGAGGTTCCGCTTCGCACGGTCGACGCTCTTCCTGATTGCCTCCGCGACATCGTTGGCCTTGCCAAAGCCATATCCGACACGCCCCTTCTGATCGCCCACAACAGTAAGTGCGGCAAAGGACATACGGCGACCGCCCTTGACAGTCTTTGCAGTTCTATTCAGAGTAACGAGCTTTTCAACAAACTCCTTCTCTTTTGGATCTTTATCAAATTTCTGGCGTTCCATAACAACTCCTAGAATTCAATCCCGGCTTCGCGGGTTCCATCGGCAAGGGACTTTACAACGCCGTGATACAGATATCCGTTGCGGTCGAATACGACCTTCGTAATATTCTTATCCTTCAGACGGGCGCCCAAAGCCGCTCCAAGCTTCTTGGCATCTTCAACAGTCGGCTTCAGCGAGGCAAACTCTTTTTCCAACGTAGAAATAGAGGCCAGCGTCTTTCCCTCGTCATCGTCAATAACCTGAACAGACAAATTCCTATTGCTGCGCGTCACTGTCATGCGCGGACGTTCCGCCGTACCAGAGACACGCTTGCGAATATGAATCTTTCTGTGCAGACGTTTTCTTTCTTTATCGTTCAACTTCTTAAACATAGCGCACCACCTTACTTCACGCCGGTCTTGCCGACTTTGCGTCTGATAACTTCAGTTTCATAGCGGATGCCCTTACCTTTGTACGGCTCGGGCTTGCGCAACCTGCGAATCTGTGCGCTGAATTCGCCAACCTTCTGCTTGTCGATTCCAGAAACGGTAACCTTTCCGTTTGCATCCGCAGTTACAGTCAGCCCTTCCGGGATTGCCGCAAAGAAATCGCTGGAATATCCAAGGTTCAGCATCAGCAGATTGCCCTGAACTTCAGCACGGTATCCGACGCCAGTGATGATCAGCGACTTTGAAAAGCCCGCCGTCACACCGATGACCATATTGTTGATCAAATTGCGGTACAGTCCATGGAACGCGTTCGTCTGCTTGGCATCGTTCAGCGGCGTCACGACAATTTCATTGTCCTTGACTTCCACCTTGATGTCCTTGTTGAAATCCTGTTTCAATTCGCCTTTCGGCCCTTTTACTGTAACGCAGCAGTCGCCTACAGTCACCGTCACTCCGGCAGGAACAGCGATAGGAAGCTTACCAACTTTTGACATCTCTTCCTCCTATTACCAGATTGAGCAAATCAGCTCGCCGCCGACCATCTTCTCGGTCGCCTTCTTGCCAGTCGTAACGCCGGAAGAGGTTGAAACGATAATCGTACCGTATCCGTTGAAGATGCGCGGAAGCTCCTTGTATCCGGAATAAACGCGGCGACCGGGCGTGGAAATCTTCTTCACGCCGTGAATGACCGGATTGTTGCTGTCGTCATATTTCAGGATGATGCGGATGATTGAATGTCCTTCTTCCTGAACTTTCTTGAAATTCTTGATATAGCCTTCGGTTTTCAGAATCTTCACGATTTCCAGCTTCAATTTGGAAGCCGGAATATCAACTTTTTCGTGGCGGGCAACAGCCGCATTCCGAACCTTAGTGAGCATATCTGCTACTGGATCTGATGCACTCATATCTTTCTCCTACCACTCTACCAACTTGATTTTGTGATGCCTGGAAGAAGGCCTTCACTTGCCAATTTGCGGAAGCACAGACGGCACATCTTGAACTTGCGCAAATATCCGCGGGGACGACCGCACAGCTGGCAGCGGTTGTACTGCCGAGTTTCATACTTCTGCTTGCGGGCGGCTTTAATAATCATTGATTTCTTAGCCATGAACTCCTCACTTATTTCCGGAACGGCATATTGAACTTGGCAAGCAAAGCGCGGGCTTCCTCGTCCGTCTTTGCGCTCGTAACGATGGTTATGTTCATGCCGGCAATCTTCGTGATTTTGTCAAAGTCGATTTCCGGGAATATAATCTGTTCCGTAATACCAAGAGAAAAATTTCCATGACCGTCAAAGCCAGTCGCCTTGATTCCACGGAAATCCTTGACACGAGGCAGCGCAATGTTGATCAAGCGGTCCAAGAATTCATACATAATTGTACCGCGCAACGTCACCATTGCGCCAATTTCGTTGCCCTCACGAAGTTTGAAGTTGGCTATGCTTTTCTTCGCCTTTGTCTTAACCGCCTTTTGACCTGTAATCTGAGTCAAGTCAGCTACAGCGGCATCAAGGAGTTTCTTATTCGTAAGAGCTTCGCCAACGCCCATGCTGACCACAACCTTCTTCACAGCAGGAACCTGCATCGGAGTCGTGTAGTTGAATTCCTTCATAAGCGCGGGGGCGATAGTTTCCTTATAGACTTTCTTAAGCCGAGGTACGTAATTATCCATTACAGTATATCTCCACATTTACGGCAGACGCGAACTTTCTTCTCGCCGTCAATTTTGTAACCAACCTTGACAGGACCGCATTTCTTGCAGACGAGCGCCACGTTCGAAATATGAAGCGGTGCTTCGATTTCAACGATGCCGCCCTGATCCTGCGCAGTCCGCTTTTTCATTGCCTTCTTGACAATATTCACACCAGATACAATGACAGCATCCTTCTTCCGAAGGACACGGACAACGTTGCCGCGCTTGCCCTTGTCCTTTCCAGCAATGACCTGCACCATATCGTCCTTATGGATTTTGAATTTCTTCTGCATTCTTCCAACTCCTTACAGAACTTCCGGAGCCAGAGATACGATTTTCATGAAATCCATATCGCGGAGCTCACGCGCCACAGGTCCGAAAATGCGCTTTCCCTTCGGATTCTTGTTCTCATCAACGATGACGCACGCATTGTCATCAAAGCGAATATATGTTCCATCCGGGCGGCGGTATTCCTTCGCCTGCCGGACGATGACCGCCTTTTCAATTGAACCTTTCTTGATAGTAGACGTAGGAATTGCATCCTTGATGGCTACCACAACAATGTCGCCAATACCTGCATACCGGCGGTGCGTTCCGCCAAGCACTTTAATGCACTGTGCAATTTTAGCACCGGAGTTATCAGCGACTGTCATGCATGACTGCATCTGAATCATATTCTAAACTCCTGCCTTATTTGGCGCGCTCGACAATTTCAGCAAGGCGCCAGCACTTGTTCCTGCTGAGCGGCCTGCATTCCACGATGCGTACCGTATCGCCGATATGGGCATCATTATTTTCGTCGTGGGCCATGTATTTCTTTGTCCGACTGACATATTTCTTGTAAAGACGATCCATCTTCTTTGTGGAAATTGATACAACGATGGTTTTATCCATTTTATCGCTGGAAACAACGCCAACAAAAGAGCGCTTTGACGGCTTTACAGTCTGAACGGCATTCTCTTCCACAGTTCAGCTCCTACTGGTTTTCACCGGCAAGTTCTTTCTGCCGGATGAACGTATTGAGACGCGCAATTTCACGGCGCATCGTACGTTTCTGCATCGGGTTATCTACATGGGAAATGACCATTTTGAAACGGAAATCCATGTATTTTTTCTTAAGCTCATCACGCTTCGCGACCAGTTCAGAATAAGACAGTTCTTTGTCGTTCTTCTTTTTGCTCTTCGAATCCGCCATCTTATTCCTCCTCTCAGTCGTGTGTCGGACGGAACGCAATCTTCGTCTTGACGGGAAGCTTGCTTCCTGCCAGTTCAAGCGCCCGTTCCGCGAGCTTCAAATCAATGCCGGCAATTTCGAACAGAATCATGCCCGGCTTGATGACGGCGGCCCAGAATTCAGGGGCGCCCTTGCCCTTGCCCATACGGACTTCAGCAGGCTTTTTGGAAATCGGTTTGTCAGGAAAAACGCGGATCCAAACCTTCCCCTTGCGATCCAACTTGCGGTTGATGGCGACACGGGCCGCCTCAATCACGCGGGCGCTCAACCACGTGGGCTCCATCGCCACAAGGGCAATTTCGCCAAAGTCGATATTGTTGTCACGCGTGGCAAACCCTTTTTCCCTGCCACGCTGCACCTTGCGGTGCATCACTCTTTTAGGACTCAGCGGCATACCTAACTCCTTGCCTTTGCAGAAGGTTCTGACTTCTCAGCCTTATCTGCACCTTCGTTCCTGTCCGACGCAGGACGCTGCGGACGGTCGCGGCGCGGCTTGCGGACAAGCTGTCCGGCATCTTCATTCTGCTCAATGCCATAATTCATACCATTGTAAACCCAGACTTTTACACCGATTTTTCCATATGTTGTGTGAGCCTCATATGTACTGTAATCGATGTCGGCGCGCAGTGTATGAAGCGGAACACGTCCTTCCTTATGCTCCTCCGTGCGCGTCATTTCCGCGCCGCCGAGACGACCCGAAAGACGGATTTTGATGCCCTGCGCGCCGGCGCGCATCGCATTGTTGACAGCCTGCTTCAGCGCCTTGCGGTATGAACCGCGGCCTGCAAGCTGGCGTCCCACATTCTGCGCAATCAAACTCGCATTGACATCGGCGCGCTTGACTTCCTTAATCTTAATCTGCACTTTTTTTGTCAGCTGCGCCTGAATGTCGCTGCTGATTTTTTCAATTGTCGCACCTTTCACGCCGATGATGACGCCAGGGCGGGCAGTATGAATGACAATCGTAACACGCTGCGGATGGCGCACAATCTCAATTTCAGCAATGTCGGCATTCTTGCATTCAGGAAGCGTTGAAACCATCTTTCTGATTTTCATATCTTCAAGAACGAGGTCTGCATATTCGCGAGGATCTGCATACCAACGTGACTGCCATGTTTTGTTCACGCCTAAGCGCAAACCGATTGGACTAACTTTCTGACCCACTTTATTCCCCCGCCTTTTCGTCAACGACGACGGTAATATGACACATACGCTTCAGAAGCTGGTCGGCGCGACCGCGGGCGCGGAACCATACTCTTTTCAGTCTCGGACCTTCGTCGATTCTGATTTCCTTTACGTACAGCATATCTTCATCAAGTTTATTGTTCGCATACAGTGCGTTCGCAGCAGCAGACTTCAAAGTAGCACTAATAAGACCGGCACCTTTCTGCGGCATATTGGCAAGCATTGCCATTGCAACAGTATACGGCTTCCGGCTGATTACTCGCGCAACCGGGCGAACCTTTGTCGGTGAAGCGATAAGGAACTTGGAAGTGGCTACATAACCTTTTTTCTCAGCCATAATATCCACCTACTTATTTTTTAGCCGCTGAGGCTGTTTTGTCTGTACCACCATGTCCGCGGTATGTACGCGTGGGAGCGAACTCGCCGAGCTTGTGTCCGACAAGGTTCTCCGTGATATATACCGGAATCCATGATTTGCCATTATATACTGAAATGGTGTTTCCAACCATCTCAGGTATGATTGTAGAGCAACGGGAATATGTTTTAATCATCTTCCTGTCGGACTCTTTGTTCATTGCGATGACCTTTTTGTAGAGACTGCTTTCCACAAACGGCCCTTTCTTAACAGATCTTGACACAGTTTTCTCCTATGCAACTATTTCTTTCGGCGTGAAATAATGAACTTGCTGGACGGCTTCCTCTTGTTGCGGGTTTTATATCCCTTGCAAGGCTGTCCCCATGGAGTGACAGGGTTGCGTCCCTTGCCTGCGCCTTCACCGCCGCCAAGCGGATGATCTACAGGGTTCATCGCCATACCGCGTACAGTAGGACGAATTCCCAACCACCGCCTGTGTCCTGCCTTTCCAAGCTGAACATTCATATGCTCTTCATTGCCCACAACGCCGATTGTCGCATAGCACTTTCCATGAATGCGGCGCATTTCGCTGGACGGAAGGCGGACGATGACGTACTCCTTTTCCTTGCCCGCAATCATGGCGCTGGCGCCGGCGGAGCGGACAAGCTGCCCACCGCGGCCCAATGTAAGCTCGATATTGTGAATTGTAAAACCGACCGGAATATTTTCCAACGGCAATGCGTTTCCGACAACAGGAGTCGCATTGGCGCCGGACATAATCTTCTGACCGACCTGCAGTCCTTTTGGAGCAATGATGTAGCGCTTGTCGCCATCTGCATAGAACACGAGCGCAATGTTCGCACTGCGGTTCGGATCATATTCAATTGTCTTGACAGTTCCAGGAATGCCGTGCTTGTCGCGCTTGAAATCTATATCGCGATACCGCCGCTTGTGACCGCCGCCGCGATGACGAACTGAAATACGCCCGCCTGCGCCGCGTCCGCCGCTCGATTTTTTTCCTGACACCAAACGTTTTTCGGGTGTATCGGTCGTCAGGTCTTCTCTCCGCAAGTCAACACGTCCACGCGTACCTGCGGTAATTGGCTTAAATACTTTAAGAGCCATTTCTCTATTCCCCTTAGTTTACGCGCACTTATACGCCCTCGAACGCCTGGATCGTTTCGCCCGGCGCGACGCGTACAATGGCCTTCTTGAATGAGGAGGTTCGCCCCGATTTTCCACGGACGCGCTTCGCCTTCCCCTTGACATTTATTGTCGTACAGCCCAAAACCTTCACATTGAACAGCTTTGAAACCGCTTCCTTTATCTGGAGCTTCGTCGCAGAAGGATGCACAACAAACACATATTTGTTCTGCTCGCGCAACAGGTTCGCTTTCTCCGTAACGACAGGCTCAATAAGAACATCTGTAAAATCCATTATTTCGCCTCCTTTGCATCTGCGGCAAAAAATTCAGACAGATTCTTCACAGCGCTTTCCAGAACAATAATCTTACGGCCGTAGAACAAATCATGCGCCCGCAGACGGTTGAACGAAAGGAAGGACAGCGTAGGAATGTTCCTTCCCGCCTGCTTGATTTTCGCATCATCATCCTTCAGAATGATGACCGTCCGCTCGTTCTCTGCGAAATGATTCAGCACCTTCAAAAGATCCTTCGTCTTTCCGCTTTCAACAGTGAAATCCTCGACGACAGCAAGCCTGTCGCTCTGCGCGTGCATGCTCAAGATGGACTTCATCGCCAGCCGCTTCGCCTTCTTCGGCATATAGTAGCTGTAGTCGCGCGGCTTCGGCCCAAAAATCGTTCCGCCGCCGACATTGATCGGAGACTTCTTGTCGCCGCGGCGAGCGTTGCCAGTTCCCTTCTGCTTGTACGGCTTGGCATTGCTGCCATGCACCTCAGAGCGATCCTTTGTACAGGCAGTTCCTACACGCATATTTGCAAGTTCGTTTGTGATGGCATAGTAAATGACATCATCATTCACCGGAAGACCGAATACGTTATCATCAAGAGTAATCGTACGCAGTTCCTTGCCATCGACCGAATAGACTTTCTTTTCCATAATAGTCATCCTCCGTCGCTATTTCTTCACCGCGGACTTAACGATCAGCGTGCAGTCTTTATTCCCGGGAACGGCCCCGCGAACCAAAATGACGTTCAGTTCAGGATCAATTTTTACAATCTTGAGATTCTGTACAGTAACACGCTTGAAACCCATGTGCCCAGGCAACTTCGTATTCTTAAAGCTGTGTCCAGGAGTTGTACAACCGCCTGTTCCACCCGGTTCGCGATGGAATTTGGAACCGTGGGTAGCGCGTCCGCCATGGAAGCCCCATCTTTTCATTACGCCCTGAAAGCCCTTTCCCTTGGAAGTCGCAGTAACGTCCACAAAGCGGGAGCCGTCAAACAACTCCAGACCGACCGTATCGCCGATCTTAACGTCCTTCTCGAAATCCCGGAATTCCTTCAAGTGGCGTTTCGGGGAAACATTTTCAGGAAAAACGCCGGCATATGCCTTGTTCGCCTTGCCCGGCTTCAAATCATCGACGCCGAGAAGGACGGCATTGTACCCGTTCGTCTCTTCTGTCCTTGTGGCAATTACAGTGTTCGGTTCGACGCGGATCACGGTAACTGGTGTCAAGTTGCCGCTTTCGTCAAAGACCTGTGTCATGCCGACTTTTTTTGCAATCAGACCTTTCATTCTGATATTCTCCTACCGGGAACGGATGCTCCCGTTTTATAGGCCGTCATCCCAGATCCGGAGGGACCGTACCTTCTTTTTTCTCAGCAGCAAAAGCTACTGTTTGATTTCAACTGCGACGCCCGCAGGAAGTTCAAGCTTCATCAGCGAATCCATGACATCAGTCGTCGGATTCAAAATATCGATAAGGCGTTTGTGAGTACGCATCTCAAACTGTTCCCGCGCCTTCTTGTTTACGTGCGGTGAACGGAGCACCGTTATCTTGTTGATTCTTGTAGGAAGCGGAATCGGTCCGGAAACCTTTGCCCCTGCCTTCTGCACAGCCTGCACAATGGCTTTAGCGCTCTGATCGATCAGTTCCACATCAAATGCGCGGAGCCTGACTCGAATCTTTCCATTCGCCATAAAAATATTCCTCCGAGGAAAATACAGCCAATCTGCATTTGCAGATTGGCTTATTCCAAACTACTCGATAATCTTCGTTACCTGTCCGGAAGCGATTGTGTGGCCGCCTTCACGGATAGCAAGCTTCAGACCCTCGTCCATAGCGATCGGGTGAATCAGTTCGCCGATAATCTTTACGTTATCGCCAGGCATGACCATTTCTGTTCCTTCTCCCAGCTCGACGGTTCCAGTGATGTCCGTCGTTCTGAAGTAGAACTGCGGGCGGTAGCCGGTGCGGAAAGAACTGTGACGGCCGCCCTCTTCCTTGGTCAGAACATACAGCTGCGCCTCGAACTTTGTATGCGGCTTGATGGAGCCGGGCTTCGCAAGGCACTGGCCGCGCTCGACGTCCTTCTTCTCGACGCCGCGGAGCAGGATGCCGACGTTGTCGCCCGCGATTCCCTGATCCAGCGTCTTCTGGAACATCTCGATGCCAGTAACTGTCGACTTCGCCGTCGGGCGGATGCCGACAATCTCAACTTCGTCGTTCATGCTCACAATGCCGCGCTCGATACGGCCGGTAACAACCGTACCGCGTCCAGAAATCGTGAAGATGTCCTCAATCGGCATCAAGAACGGCTTCTGATCGTCACGGACAGGATCGTCGAACCAAGTATCCATCGCAGTCAGCAGCTCTTCGATGCAGGCAGTGTTCGCGGCATCGCCAGCCTCGTTCAACGCCTTGAATGCAGAACCCTGGATGATCGGAGTGTCTTCGGAGAAGCCGTACTCCTTGAGCGTATCCTTGACTTCCTCGACGACCAGCTCAAGAAGATCCGGATCATCAACCATGTCAACCTTGTTCAAGAAGACGATAATCTTCGGAACGCCGACCTGGCGGGCAAGCAGCAGGTGCTCGCGCGTCTGCGGCATGACGGAATCCGGTGCAGAAACAACCAGAATCGCACCGTCCATCTGAGCAGCGCCGGTGATCATGTTCTTGATGTAGTCAGCGTGCCCCGGGCAGTCGATATGTGCATAGTGGCGCTTGTCGGACTGATACTCAAGGTGGCGGGTGTTGATTGTGATTCCGCGCTCCTTTTCCTCAGGTGCGTTGTCGATTTCGTCATACTTGAGCGCCTTGTCACCATATTTGCTGGCGCAGTATGATGTGATAGCAGCTGAAAGTGTAGTCTTACCATGGTCAACGTGACCAATGGTACCAACGTTCATGTGAGGTTTAGTTCTATTGAACTTCTCCTTTGCCATGTGTTTCTCCTTGCCGGCATTTGCCTTTCTTGTTCCGGCATCCTTATTTTTATGTGTTGCACTTTAAGCCAGAATGAGAATCGCGCCAACAGACACAAACTCATTCGCAGACACAATTAAAATTGCAGTTGAGAATACAATGATTTCGTGGATTCAACGGACAGGAAGATTGCACTTCATCAGACGCCCCATCAATTCGGAACGTCCCGGCCGGTCACCACCGATCATCATCAATTCCTCAGCATTGACAACTGGTTTGGCACCACAGAGCCTATCAGCCTTTTACAAGGCCATCAGAACCCTTGATACCAAACATTTCCGCAGACAGCGCCGACGGCGCAATCCCGGCACAAGGGCCGTATAAACCTGAAAGCCGGACTTCCGGCTGACTTTACGGTTACACCAGTCCGCATCAAGCGGACTGCTGACATTCAAAGAACCCTTTTGCATACCTGCATTGCACCCAATGACAGGTTTTCATTTTATACACTTTTTGAAAACAAATTGCAAGTGGTTTTGCCAATTATAAGGACAGAAGCCGCATACATGGCACATTCCGACGCCTCCACCGCACCGCCTGCATGAAAACAGGCCGCAGGGCGGCAAAAAAACAAAAATCCTGTCTGTTCAGACAGGATTTTCATCATGCTACCAAGAAGCTGCGGCTACCATCTGTAGTGCGCGAACGCCTTGTTCGCTTCCGCCATCTTGTGGGTATCCTCCTTCTTCTTGAAGGCAGTTCCCGTATTGTTGAACGCATCGAAGAGTTCCGCGGAAAGCGTGTCCGCCATCCCGTGGCCGCTCCTTGCGCGCGCGGCATCAATAATCCACCGCATTGCAAGCGCCTCGCGGCGGGAGTCGCGGATTTCAACCGGAACTTGATATGTCGCACCGCCGACGCGGCGGGACTTGACTTCTACAAGCGGCTTCACATTTTCGAGCGCTTTGAGCAGGACTTCCAGCGGATCCTTGTCAGTCTTCTTCTTCAGCTTGTCCATGGCATCATAGACAATCCTTGTGCAGGTCGCCTTTTTTCCGTCCAACATCATCCTCGTGACGAATTTCGAAATGACCTTGCTGTTGTACTTTACATCCGGCGCAACCGGACGGTCAACGGATTTCTTATGTCTTCCCATTTTGCCCCTCCGTTACGCCTTCGGCCTTTTGGCGCCATATTTGGAACGTCCGCGCTTGCGATCCTCCACTCCGAGTGTATCCTTCGTGCCGCGGATAATATGATAGCGGACGCCAGGAAGATCCTTGACACGGCCGCCGCGAATAAGAACCACAGAGTGCTCCTGCAAGTTGTGTCCAATGCCAGGAATGTATGCAGTCACTTCAATACCGTTGCTCAGACGAACACGGGCAACCTTGCGGAGCGCCGAATTCGGCTTTTTCGGGGTAACAGTCATAACGCGGGTGCAGACACCACGCTTCTGCGGGCAGGATTGAAGCGCGGGAGCTTTCGTCCTGTTTGCCGCCGACCGCCGTCCCTGACGAATCAGTTGATTAATTGTAGGCATCGCCTATTCTCCTATTATGCTTCCGGTCAGCACCCCGGAAAAGATAAACCAAACAGTTTTTCTATTTTACAGAATTTCAAAAATGAATGCAAGGGAATTCATTTTCGACCATCAACAGAAAGCTCGGGAGGCGGCCGCCTCCCGAGCTTTCTATCCACAAAAAACCCCCCCGGCGGGCGCCGCCCGAATTGGGGGGACAAGGGCCAAAAAACGGCGAGGGGAAACCAACACCACCACACCGCC
>CAMWPF010000008.1 GCA_947176045.1 uncultured Treponema sp.
GCACTTTATGGACCAGCTGCGGGCGCGCTTCATCGAGACGCTCAAGCTCAAGGACGACGAAATCATCGTTCCCGAAAATTCCCAGCTGTTCGTCGCCGCCGGCTGTGCGTTTTCCGCCGAGCGGACGTGCGGCTGCGCGGACGGCGGCAGGAAGGTCTTTCCGACGATTGCGGAATTCCGGGAAAGCCTGAAGAACCTTGTGGGCGCGGAGCTTTCCGAAGTGCAGCGGCTGGAGCCGCTCTTCAATAACGCGAACGAGCTGGAGGCGTTCCGAAGCCGCCACGCGCAGGAAAAGGCGCTCCGCGGCGATTTGGATACGGCGGCCGGCCCCGTGTTCCTCGGCCTTGATTCCGGCTCCACGACGACGAAGGCTGTCCTCATCGACCAGAAGGGGCGGATTCTGTGGGATTTTTATTCCGCGAACCAAGGGAACCCGGTTGATCTGGCGGTCAAGGTCCTCAAGGATTTGTACAAGCGGCTGCCGAAGGACGTCTATATTGCGCGCGCGGTTTCCACCGGGTACGGCGAGGCGCTGTTCCAGGCGGCGCTGGGCGTGGATTCCGGCGAAGTCGAGACGATCACGCACTTCCGCGCGGCGGACTTTTTCGTTCCCGGCGTGGAATTCCTGCTGGACATCGGCGGACAGGATATGAAGTGCCTCCGCATGAAGGACGGCGCGATTGTCTCCATTCAATTGAACGAAGCCTGTTCGTCCGGGTGCGGAAGCTTTTTGGACAATTTCGCGCGGACGATGGGAATGGATGTGCGGGAATTCAGCCGGATCGCGCTGCTTGCTGAAAAGCCGGTCGATTTGGGAAGCCGCTGCACGGTCTTTATGAATTCGCGCGTCAAGCAGGCGCAGAAGGAGGGCGCTTCCGTCGCCGACATTTCGGCAGGGCTGTCGTATTCCGTCATCAAGAACGCGCTGTTCAAGGTCATCAAGCTGCGCAAGGCGAGCGACATCGGCTCCAAAGTCGTCGTGCAGGGCGGCACGTTCTTCAACGACGCCGTGCTCCGCGCGTTCGAGAAAATCGCGGGCGTGGACGTGTTCCGCCCGGACGTCGCCGGACTGATGGGCGCCTACGGTTCGGCGCTCATCGCCTATGACCAGTGGTGCGACCTGACTGCGCCGCGCGCGGACGATCCGCCGGGAACGCCGCCGCGTGAAGTCCGTTCCGGCATTGCGACGCTGGAGCAGCTGGAGCAGTTCCATGTCGATTTGGAATTGCGCCGCTGCGGAAAATGCCAGAACAACTGCCTTCTGACGATAAACACGTTCTCCACGGGAACGGAGCGCCGCACGTTCATCACCGGGAACAGGTGCGAGCGCGGCGCGGAAATCGAAGGCACGGTCATCGACGCGAGCAACAAGAAGAATTCGGGCGTCGAGGATGCAGGCGAGAAGCTTCCGAACCTGTTCAAATGGAAGTACAAGCGGCTGTTCCAGTACGCCCCGCTGAAGCCGGAGGACGCGCCGCTCGGCGACGTCGGAATTCCGCGCGTCCTCAATATGTACGAGAACTATCCGCTGTGGTTCACGTTCTTCACGGAGCTGGGCTTCCGCGTGCGGCTTTCCCCGCGCTCCACCCGGGACATTTACGAAAAGGGCATCGAGACGATTCCTTCCGAATCGGTCTGCTATCCGGGAAAAATTTCCCATGGGCATGTCGTCTCGCTCCTCCAGCAGGGCGTCAGGTTCATATTCTATCCGTGCGCGCCGTATGAATTGCAGGAGGACGGCGGCGCGGGCAACCATTACAACTGTCCGATCGTTACGAGCTATCCGGAGGTGCTGCGGAACAATGTGGACGAGCTGCGGCAGGACAAGGACTTGCTGTACATGGATCCGTTCCTTCCGATTTATGACAAGGAGCGCCTTGCGGAACGGCTCTGCGAGGAGCTGCTGCCGCACTTTCCGCCGCTGACCCGCCGTCAGATTTTCGACGCGGTGGACGCCGGCTGGCGGGAGCAGCAGAAATTCCGCGAGGATGTGCAGAAGGCCGGCGAGGACGCGCTGGAAGTGATGATCCGCGCCGGAGCGTCGGGAATCGTCCTTGCGGGGCGGCCGTACCACCTCGACCCGGAAATCAACCACGGAATCCCGGAAATGATAAACGGGCTGGGGCTTGCGGTCTTTACGGAGGACAGCGTCGCGCAGTTCGGCAGCATCGAGCGTCCGCTGCGCATCATCGACCAGTGGGTGTACCACAACCGCCTGTACCGCGCCGGCGCGTTCGTTTCCGGGATGCCGAATTTGGAGCTTGTCCAGCTGACCAGCTTTGGCTGCGGCTTGGACGCCGTAACCGCCGACCAGGTGGACGAAATCATGCGTTCGAAGGGCAGGATGTACACGCTCATCAAAATCGACGAAGGCTCGAACCTCGGCGCCGTGCGCATCCGCATCCGCTCGCTGATTGCCGCCGTCAAGGAGCGCCGCCGCCACAATCGGAAGGCCGTCGTGAAGTCCGCCGCGTACCAGCGGCAGGTGTTCACGAAGGAAATGAAGTACACGCATACGATTATCGGGCCGCAGATGTCGCCGATTCATTTCAGAATTTTGCAGAAGGCGTTCCAGTATTGCGGCTACAAATTTGTGATTCTGGACGCCGTTGATCCCAAGGCGGTCGACACCGGGCTGAAATATGTCAACAACGACGCGTGCTATCCGTCCATCCTTGTCGCAGGGCAGATGATTGCGGCGCTGGAATCGGGAAAATACGACATCAACCACACGTCGCTCATCATTTCGCAGACGGGCGGCGGCTGCCGCGCCACGAACTACATCGGCTTCATCCGCCGCGCGCTTGCCGACGCAGGCTGGGGGAACGTGCCGGTGCTTTCGCTTTCCGCGCAGGGATTCGAGAAGAATCCGGGCTTCAAGATTACTCCGGCGCTGCTCCATCGGCTCGTCATGGGCATTATGATTGGCGACGTGCTGATGCGCGTGCTGTACCGCACCCGTCCGTATGAGGCGGAGCCGGGTTCCGCCGACGCGCTGTATGAAAAGTGGAACGCCCGCGCGGAAAGGCAGGTGAAGTCGCTTTCCCTGCGCGGCTACCACAAGCTGCTCAAGGGCATTGTCCGCGACTTCGACAATCTGCCGCTCAAGCCGATCAAAAAGCCGCGCGTCGGCGTTGTCGGCGAAATCCTCGTGAAATTCCATCCGACGGCGAACAACAAGATTGTCGAAACGATTGAACGCGAGGGCGCGGAATGCGTCATGCCGGATCTGGCGGACTTCTTCTTCTATTCGTTCAGCACGGGCATCTTCCGCCACGAGGAGCTGGCGTTCTCCAAAAAGACGGAGCGAAGCGCGCGGCTGTTCGTGTGGTTCTTGGAGCTGTACCGCAGCAAGATGAAGAAATATCTGGCGAAGAGCCGCCGGTTCGAGGCGCCGTCTTCGATTTATGATTTGATGAAGGGCGTGGACGACATCGTCCAGCTGGGAAACATCACCGGGGAAGGCTGGTTCCTGACCGCCGAGATGGTCGAGCTGATAAAGGAAGGCGTTCCGAGCATTGCCTGCGTGCAGCCGTTCGCATGCCTGCCGAACCATGTGACGGGCAAGGGCATGATCAAGGAGCTGCGCCGCCGCTTTCCCGGCGCGAACATCAGCGCCATCGACTATGATCCGGGCTCCAGCGAAGTGAACCAGCTCAACCGCCTGAAGCTGCTGCTTTCCAACGCACCCGCCGGCCGCCATCCCGATGAAACGGAGGACGGCGTCATCGTCAGTCCTGACGGTACGCGCTGCCGCCCGGAAGTCCGCCTTGCGGAGGGAAGCACGCCGCTCACCGATACGGAGCCGGTTCAGCCGGGCGCGGTGCCGGCGCAGCGGGAGGAGCGCGCCATGCCGGTTTCGGCCGGCGCCGGCGCAGCTGGTGCGGAGGTTCGCGAATGAAAATGTCCGCTGCCGGCTTGTGCGGCGCGCTGCTGCTTCTGGCGTCCGCCTTTCCTGCATCCGCGTCGTACAATCGGTACGGCGTGCCGGATTCTTCTGAAATCCGCCGGGATTTGGTGGAGACGTGGTTCGAGGCGCCGCTTTCCGCCGTGCGCATGAACCCTCCTGAAATTCGGGAGAACGGAATCGGGCAGCAGTTTCAAGTCCGGCTGGAGGAAATGGAAGATTCGTTCGCCATTCTGGTTGCACCGTACGCGAAGATTGCAGTGGACGTCTATTCCGATGAAGGCGTGGAAACGATCCAGTCGGACGTGTTTCCAGGAGACGCGCCGGGCAGCTGGGTGCTGGTCCGCGACAAGAAGACGGGACGGCCGCTGTGCATCCGCTGCTTTTTTGCGTCGGACGGCGAGATTTTTGCGCAGTTTCTGCCGGACGGCAGAACGTCGTCCGCGGATTTCTTGATTTACAATTGCTATGCCGCCCGCGGCGTGCCGACGGGGCTGCCGTTCCGCCGGTTTTATACGGCTTCTTTCGATGAAGTCATACAATGGACGGAACGGACGCTTCCGTGGCAGTATGCGGACATCTATGGCGACGATTATCACGCGGCGCAGCAGATGGCGGCAGTCATCCGGGAGAATTTGCCGCGGATCCTCATCACTGACGATGCGATGTATGATGAGGACGGCGCGCCAGTGTTTGTTTCTGACGGTTTGCCGCGAACGATCGCGGACGGCGATGCGGAAAAGATCAGCGTTTCCGGCGCCGGATTCTTGAAATGGATTGCGGACGGCATCATTGAGCCCTTGACCGGCGGACGGCTGAAGCGCCTGCCGCTGCTCGTGCAGACTGTCCGCTACAAGGACGTCGGCTTTCAAGGCTCGCTTTCAGAACGGTATGAAATTTCGTTCGCGCTGAACTGGATCCGGAACCTTGCCTCGGCAATCATGTCTGTGCGCACTGGCGCCGATTATTTGTACAATGAAAGCGGCGTGGACGTGAGGATTGAGCCGTTCGCCGCAGAGCTGACGGCGGGCGGCATTGCGAATTCTGCCGGATTTATGGAGAATGCCGGATATTCTGTGCAGGTGCTGAAGGCGCTGCTCTATGTGCTTGCGGTGGAGGAGCCGGATACGTTTTATTTTGCAGCGATCCGTGAGACTGACAGCCGGCGCATTCCCGAAGTCAAGGCGTTCAATGAGTGCGCCGTCTTTTTTCCGTATTTTACTGCGGACCGGCGCTTTGCGTGCGCCGTCTTCATGAACGGTGCGGAGCTGTCGTTCGACGAGTTTTTTGCGCGCTACTGCCGTGACTTTGTGTTCCTGACGCGCGCGCGCTGCACCGAACAGTTTTTTCCTGAGTGATTCCGGCGCGGGCGGCGCGCTACTTGTCCTGCGTCAGGACGGTTCCCGGCGGAACGGAGCGGGTGACCCATGTGTTTCCGCCGATGGTGCAGCCCCGTCCGATGACGGTGCCGCCGCCGAGGATCGTGGCGTTGGCGTATATCGTTACGTCGTCTTCGATGGTCGGATGCCGCTTTCTGTTTGTCAGCTCCTTTTTGACGTTCAGCGCGCCGAGCGTCACTCCTTGGTAGATCTTCACGTTGTTTCCGATGACGGTGGACTCGCCGATGACGACGCCGGTTCCATGGTCGATGAAGAACGACTCGCCGATTTCTGCGCCGGGATTGATGTCGATGCCTGTTTTTCCATGTATGTATTCGCTCATCATCCGCGGAATAAGCGGAATTCCATTTTTGTGGAGGAAGTGCGCGAGGCGGTATACAAGCGTCGCCTCCAATCCCGGATATGACAGGATGACTTCCTCCCGGCTTTTTGCTGCAGGATCGCCATTGTAGGCGGCCTCTCCGTCGAGCGTGATTTTCCGGCGGATTTCCGGGATTTCTTCAATCAATGAAATGGCGGACTGTTCGGCGAGGCGGAAGCAGTGGGAATTCTCGATGTTGTCGGCGCTGCCTTTTTCACAGGAGACGGTGTAGACGAGCGCCTTTTGAATTTCCTTCGTGAGGACGGCGATGGTGCTGTTGATTTTCGCGCAGGTTATGTAGCGCAGGTCCGTCGGATTGATTTCTTCGGCGGTTCGGAATCCCGGAAACACGAGGAACTGCAAATTTTGCAGGATGCCGATGATGTTCTGGCGGTTCGGAAAATCTTCCGCCTCGCGGCGGTTGACGCCGCCGTACTGCATGTACGAATCGAGGATTCGGTTTGTCAGCGTGTCGATGTTCATGCTGCTCCTGTCTGCGCCGTCCTGCGGCTGGAAAGATGCTGCTAGTACCATAGCGGAAAAATGCAGGATTTTCAAGGAAAATCCAGGGATTCTTATTGACACAAAACAGGAGGTCGGCTATATTTCTAGAACGTCTGTTGTTATGGCTTGACGGTGAATTCGCCCTTGTAGCTCAGCCGGTAGAGCGCAGCCATGGTAAGGCTGAGGTCTGCGGTTCGATCCCGCACGGGGGCTGAGAAATGAGTCTGTTTTAGGAGCATAGATATGGGAAGCAAGAAGAAGGGGGCGGTTGAAATCATCGCCTTGCAGTGTTCGGAGTGCAAGCGCAAGAATTATACGACATACAAGAACCGCAAGAACATCCAGGGGAAGTTGGAATTCAACAAGTACTGCCCGTTTGAACGCAAGCATACGCTTCATAAAGAGACAAAAGTAAAATAAGTTGAATATGTTCTGTCCGCGCAAGGCGGGCAGTCTGCATATAGGCCAGTAGTTCAGTTGGTAGAGCAGCGGTCTCCAAAACCGCCTGTCGTGGGTTCGAGTCCTGCCTGGCCTGTCCCTATCCAAAAATTTGGAGGAATTATGTCAAAAGTCGGACAATTTTTGCGCGAAAGCAAAGCCGAGTTAAAGAAAGTCGTGTGGCCTTCCCGTGATGATGTTGTGTCTTCGTTGAAAGTAGTAATTGTCTCCACGGTTTTGATTGCGGTCATCCTCGGACTGCTGGATTTTGCGTTTACAGAAGCTTTCCGCGTGCTCATGCGCTAGTTTGGAAGTGTTCCATGGCAAAGAGTTGGTATATTCTTCACACATATACAGGATACGAAGGGAAGATTGAGCGCACCATCAGGACGCTTCTGGATAAAAATGAATTGAGTCCGGAAGTTGTGATTGACGTGAAGGTTCCTGTCGAAGAGGTCGTTGAAGTCAAGGACGGCAAGAAAAAGACGCGCAGCGATAAATTTCTTCCCGGCTACATTATGATTGAGTTGGATTTGCCGGAAGTCGGCTGGAAGGCGACATGTTCGACAATCCGCAGGATTCAAGGCGTAACGGGATTTGTCGGCACGAATCCGAACGAGCGGCCGCGCCCCATCACCACCGATGAGGCGAAGAATCTTCTTCAGAAGTCCGGCGCCATCAAGGGCGAAAAGCAGATTAAAATCAAGCAGTCCTATGTGGTCGGCGATCAAGTCAAGATTACGGACGGACCGTTCGCCTCGTTCAGCGGCACTATTGAAGAAGTCAATGTCGAAAAGGACAAGCTGCGCGTCAATGTTCAGATTTTTGGACGCGCGACTCCGGTTGAAGTCAGCATGCTTCAAGTGGAAAAAGTGTAGTTTGCACAAAATCAGGATCCGTACGCCAATACGGACTGCCTGTCTTTGGGAGAAGCGCTGGTCCGTCGGACAGATGCGCTTCGCTAGAGGGTGCGTTTGCGCCTTCATACCAATTCAAGGAGATTACAATGGCAACAAAAAAGGTAACGGCCGTCATCAAATTGCAGTGCCCTGCCGGCGCGGCAACTCCGGCTCCTCCGATCGGCCCTGCCCTTGGACCGCATGGCGTCAGCGCGCCGAAGTTTGTCCAGGAATTCAACGACAGAACGAAGAACATGGAGAAGGGGCTGATCATTCCGGTTGTTCTGACGGTGTATCAGGACAAATCCTACACATTCATTTTGAAGACGCCCCCCGCCGCCGTCCTCATCAAGAAGGCGTTGAAGTTGGAAAAGGGATCCGGCAACCCGCTCCGCGACAAGGTGGGAACGCTTTCGCAGAAAGATCTTGAAGAAATCGCGAAGACGAAGCTTCCCGATGTGAACGCGAACGATCTTGAGGCGGCAAAGAAAATCATCGCTGGTACTGCGCGCAGTATGGGCGTAGAGGTGGAGCACTAATATGAAACATGGAAAGAAATATCGCGCATCCGCTGCAAAATATGACCTTGCAAAGAAATACGGTGTTGTCTCCGCCTGTGATATGGTGAAGGACATGAAGCTGGCGAAATTCGACGAGACGGTGGAGGCGCATATTTCCCTGCGCCTTGAAAAATCTGCGTCCGTCCGCGACACGCTTGTCTTCCCGAACCAGTTCCGCGGCGAAAAGAAAGTCCTTGTATTCTGCAAGGATGACCGCGTGAAGGAGGCGTTGGACGCCGGCGCCGCGTATGCCGGTTCCGACGAGTACATCCAGAAGGTGAAGGATGGCTGGCTTGACTTTGATATCGCCGTCGCAACGCCGGATATGATGAAGGATGTCGGCCGCCTTGGTATGGTTCTGGGACGCCGCGGCCTCATGCCGAACCCGAAGACAGGAACGGTTACCGCGGACATCGTCAAAGCAATCGAAGAGCTGAAGAAAGGACGGACGGAATACCGCGCCGACAAAGGCGGCGTCGTCCACATTGCCGTCGGCAAATGTTCTATGGACACTGCGAAGATTGCGGAAAACGTGAACTTGCTGATTTCCGAAATCAGCCGCAAGGCTCCGAACGGAGTTGTCGCCGGATTCATCCGTTCGATTTCCCTGAACTCAACGATGGGCCCGGGTGTCTGGATTGACACCAAGGAAGGTGAGTGATTATGGCAATGATGGCGAAGAAAATTCAGTCCGCAAAAACTGCTGCGATTGAAGATGCGAAGAAGACATTTGCGGAATACAATGATTTTATTTTTGCCGACTACCGCGGAATGACGGTTGAGCAGATTACAAATCTCCGGAAGAAGCTTCGCGAGCAGGATGCCGTCCTCAAGGTTGTGAAGAACAATTTTGCGCGCATCGCATTTGAAGGCATGGACATTGACAATGTTGCGGAGTATCTGAAAGGGCCGACCGTCATCGCGATGTCAAAAGAAGATTCCAATGTTGTTGCGAAAATCCTCTTTGACTTCACGAAGGATGCGCCGACGCTCAGCGTCAAAGGCGCCTGTCTTGGAAAGGAGATTCTTGACGCGGCGAAAATCGAGGAATTCTCAAAGATTCCTGGAAGGAAGCAGCTGATTGCCATGCTTATGAGCGCCATGAACGGTCCTGCGCGCCAGCTGGCCGCGACGCTCAAGGCATACGCGGAGAAGAAGGCGGAGGGCGGGGACGCGCCTGCTGCATCTGCCGCTCCGGCCGCGGACGCTCCGGCTCAAGAGGCGCCGGCCGCCGCGGAATCTGCCGCGCCTGAAGCTCCTGCCGCAGAAGCTCCCGCAGCGGAATAACGACATCGTCAGAAATGTGCGGTCAGGCTTCATTGCTGTCGACTGTCCGCACTGAATCCGCGGCACGGTTTGTATGAACTGGCAGCCGCGGCATCCTTGCAGAAAGGGTGGAAAATTATATTTGTGGAGAAGACAATATGGCAGCACTCACAACAGATCAGATTCTTGAAGCGATTTCTGGAATGACAGTTCTTGAAGTTTCCGAGCTTGTAAAGGCGATGGAAGAGAAATTTGGCGTTACGGCGGCGGCTCCTGTCGCTGTCGCGGCGGCTCCCGGCGCGGCGGCTGGTCCGGCGGAAGAGCAGACGGAATTCACCGTTACACTTGAAAGCGTTGATCCGGCGAAGAAGATTCCGGTCATCAAGGCTGTCCGCACCATCACCGGTCTCGGACTCGGCGAGGCGAAGGCTGTCGTGGAAGGCGCTCCGAAAGTCCTCAAAGAGGGCGTGAGCAAGGCTGATGCGGACAAGATGATTGCCGACATTGAGGCTGCGGGCGGAAAAGCCAGCAAGAAATAAAGATATTCCGATTGCTTTGAAAAGAAAACTGCGGGGCGGAAGTCCCGCAGTTTTGCGCATTTAAAATCGTTTTTGAAGATGCGCCGCCGGACTGTTTCCGCGGGGCGGCGCGTTTGCGCGCGGGTGGCACCTTGTGCGCCGCGCATATGTTCTTTGCAAATAAAATAAAAGCGCCTTGTCGCCCGACGGGGCAATCAGCTGCTTCTGTGCTGTGCAGAGTTTGCTGCATGTAGCAGAATTCCGGCTGAATCTATATAACAGGGGGAACTGATGTTCGCCAAGACCCGAACAATCAACCGGCAGTATGTCGGCAAGGACATCCAGAATTTCATGGATGTTCCTGATTTGATTGCAATCCAAACTTCGTCGTATGAAAATTTCCTTCAAGCTGAGAAACTCCGCAGGGGGGAGCCGCTGGCAAACCAGGGGCTTCAAGAGGTGTTCGCCTCCACATTCCCGATCGACAGTCCGAATCAGGACATGTCGCTCGAATTCGAATATTATGAGCTTGACTACCAGAACATCAAATTTTCCGAATTGGAATGCAAGCAGAAGGGGCTGACGTATTCCGTCCCGTTGAAGGCCCGCATCGATTTGACGTTCCTGAATGACGGGCATATCATTCAGAAAGATATATACATGGGCGACATTCCGCTTATGACCGAGCGCGGAACGTTCATCATCAACGGCGCCGAGCGCGTCGTCGCTTCTCAGATCCACCGTTCGCCGGGCGGCATCTTCCAGCACGACAAGGTCGTATATTCTAGCCGGATCATTCCGTAACGCGGCTCCTGGCTGGAATTTGAAGTCGACCAGAAGAAGGAGCTGATTTTCGCGAAGATTGACCGCAAGAAGAAGATTCTCGGCACAATCTTCCTGCGCGCGCTGGGCTACAGCACCCGCGAGGAAATCATCCGCTGCTTCTATTGCACGGAAACTGTCGCGGTTGCGGACACGCCGGAAGCGCGGGAGGCGCTGGTCGACCGCGTGCTCGCAAGCGCCGTCATCATTGCGGACGGAAGCGGCAGGGAAAAGCGCCTGTTCAATGCCGGCGTCCGGCTCCATCCGCACGATATTGACGAGCTGGTTGCGAGCAATGTCGGCGAAATTTGCGTCATCAAGTTCAACACGAAGAGCAATCCGAACGACAAGGAGGAATCCAACGAATCCTTGGATTCCCAGATCATCATCAACTGCTTTGAGCGCGAGGAAGTCCGCTACGTCAAGGAAGGTTCGGTGGACAACGAGCCGACCAAGGAAGATGCGCTTGCCACTGTCTACCAGATTTTGATGCCGGGCGAGCCGATTACCGTGGACGCGGCGGAAAAGGATCTGCATTCCATGTTCTTTTCCGAACGCCGCTATGACTTGGGGCGCGTCGGACGCTACAAGCTGAACAAGAAATTCGACTACGCGGACGATGTCGCTGACTTCACGCTGGTGAAGGACGACATCATCAACACGATGAAGATCCTCATCAAAGTGTATATCGGCGAGGAGCAGATTGACGACATCGACCATCTCGGCAACCGCCGCATCCGCTGCGTCGGCGAGCTTCTGACGAACCAGCTGAAGACGGCGTTCAACCGCATGGAGCGCATCGTCAAGGAGCGCATGGGGCTGAAGGAGACGGAGACGATGAAGCCGCAGGACTTGATTTCCATCAAGCCGATTGTCGCGGCAATCAAGGAATTCTTCGGCTCAAGCCAGCTCTCCCAGTTCATGGATCAGGTCAATCCGCTGGCGGAACTGACGCACAAGCGCCGCTTGAACGCGCTCGGTCCGGGCGGACTTTCCCGCGACCGCGCCGGCTTTGAAGTCCGCGACGTCCATTATTCGCATTACGGCCGTATGTGTCCGATCGAGACGCCGGAAGGCCCGAACATCGGTCTGATTGTTTCCCTTGCGATGTACACGCAGATCAACGACTACGGATTTTTGGAGGCGCCGTACCGCAAGATTGAGGACGGCAAGGGGACTGGCAAGATCGAATACCTGTCTGCCATGGACGAGGACAAATACTACATCGGCCAGGTCGTCGAAGGAATCGGCGAGGACGGCTCCTTCCCGACGGACATGATTTCCTGCCGCAACCGCGGAAACTACACGCAGCGCAATCCGAAGGACGTGCAGTATATGGACGTTTCGCCGCGCCAGGTCATTTCCGTGTCCGCCTCCTTGATTCCGTTCCTGGAGCATGACGACGCCAACCGCGCGCTCATGGGATGCAATATGCAGCGGCAGGCTGTTCCGCTGCTGTTCCCGGAGCCGCCGCACGTCGGCACCGGCATGGAGCGGAAGTGCGCCTATGATTCGGGCGTCCTCGTGAAGGCGCGGCATGAAGGCGACGTCGTGTTTGTTTCCAGCGAGCTGATCAAGGTCAAGCCGACGGATCCGGGGGCGGGCGACATCAACGAGTATTCGCTGCTCAAATACCAGCGGACGAACAACGACACCTGCAACCACCAGCGTCCCGTCGTGGAAGTCGGGCAGCACGTCAGGCAGGGCGAAGTCCTTGCGGACGGACCTGCGACGTTCAACGGAGAGCTTGCGCTCGGCCGCAACATTCTGGTCGGATTTGTTCCGTGGAACGGCTACAACTACGAGGACGCGGTTCTGATTTCGCAGCGCGTCGTCCGCGAGGATATGTACACGTCCATCCACATCAAGGAATTTTCCATCGAAGTCCGTGAGACAAAGCTCGGGCCGGAAAAAATCACCCGCGACGTTCCGAACACTGCGGAAAAGGCGCTTGACAATCTGGATGCGGAAGGCATTGTGCGCATCGGCGCGAAGGTCCGCTCCGGAGACATTCTGGTCGGAAAGGTTACTCCGAAGAGCGAGACGGAGACGACGCCGGAATTCAAGCTGCTGAATTCGATTTTCGGCGAAAAGGCGAAGGAAGTCCGCGACAGTTCGCTCCATGTTCCGCACGGTGTGGAGGGCGTCGTCATCGACGTCCAGCGCATGAAGCGTCTTGAGGGCGATGATTTGAGTCCGGGCGTGGACGAAGTGGTCAAAGTGCTGATTGCCAACAAGCGCAAGCTGTGCGAGGGCGACAAGATGGCGGGACGCCACGGAAACAAGGGCGTCGTCGCGCGCATCCTTCCGATTGAGGCTATGCCGTACCTGGAGGACGGCACGCCGCTTGATGTCTGCCTGAATCCGCTGGGCGTTCCTTCCCGTATGAACATCGGACAGATTATGGAGTCGGAGCTGGGGATCGCCGGAAAGTATTTGAACCAGTTCTTTGAATCGCCGGTATTCCAGTCGCCGTCGCAGGAGCAGATTGCCGCGAAGTTGCAGGAAGCCGGACTTTCCAAGGACTGCAAGCAGGTTGTCCGCGACGGACGCACGGGAGAACCGTTCGTCAATCCGATTTTTGTCGGCGTCATCTACTTCATGAAGCTGCACCACCTTGTTGACGACAAGATGCACGCCCGCTCCACCGGTCCGTATTCGCTCGTAACGCAGCAGCCGCTCGGCGGAAAGGCGCAGTTCGGCGGCCAGCGCCTCGGAGAAATGGAAGTCTGGGCGCTGGAGGCATACGGCGCGGCGAACACGCTGCAGGAAATGATGACCATCAAGTCCGACGACATGAACGGCCGCTCCAAGATTTATGAATCGATTGTCAAGGGCGATCCGTCGTCCCCGGCCGGCGTGCCGGAGTCGTTCAACGTCCTTGTGCAGGAGCTGCGCGGACTGGCGCTTGACTTTACGATTTATGACGACAAGGGCAAGCAGATTGCCCTGACAGAGCGCGATCAGGAGCTGATTGAAAAGGCGGCTTCTGGCTTTGACAAGGAGAATGCAAATGCGTGACATTCAGGATTTCGCAAGTCTTAAAATAAAACTGGCTTCCCCGGATACAATCCGCGCCTGGTCGTATGGAGAGGTGAAGAAGCCGGAGACAATCAACTACCGCACGCTCCGCCCTGAGAAGGACGGCCTGTTCTGCGAGCGGATTTTCGGTACGACGAAGGAATGGGAATGCTACTGCGGCAAATTCAAGTCCATCCGCTACAAGGGCGTCATCTGCGACCGCTGCGGCGTCGAGGTTACGCACTTCAAGGTTCGCCGCGAGCGCACCGGGCATATCGAGTTGGCGGCGCCGGTGAGCCACATCTGGTACTACCGCTCTGTGCCGAGCCGCATGGGGCTTCTGCTGGATTTGCAGGTCGCCGCGCTCCGCTCCGTGCTGTATTATGAAAAGTACATCGTCATCGATCCGGGCGATACGGACTTGAAGAAGATGCAGCTGCTGTCCGAGGACGATTATTTGGAGGCCCGCGACCGCTACGGCGAGACGTTTACCGCCGACATGGGCGCGGAGGCGGTCAAGACGCTTCTGGAAACCATTGATTTGGACGCCCTTGCCGCGGAGCTGCGCGCGAAGATGATTGAAAAAGGCTCGAAGAGCGACAAGCGCCTGCTCAAGCGCATCGAAATTGTGGAGAATTTCCGTTCGTCCGGCAACAAGGCGTCGTGGATGATTTTGGACGTCATTCCCGTCATTCCGCCGGAGCTCCGCCCGATGGTCCAGCTGGACGGCGGGCGCTTTGCGACGAGCGACTTGAACGACCTGTACCGCCGCGTCATCAACCGCAACAACCGCCTGAAGCGGCTCCAGCAGCTTTCCGCGCCGGACATCATCATTCGGAACGAAAAGCGGATGCTTCAGGAGGCGGTGGACGCGCTGTTCGACAACTCAAAGCGGAAGCGCGTTGTGAAGGGCGCCTCCAACCGTCCGCTCAAATCCATCAGCGATATGCTCAAGGGAAAGTCGGGTCGCTTCCGCCAGAACCTGCTTGGAAAGCGCGTGGACTATTCCGGGCGTTCCGTCATCGTCGTCGGACCGGAGCTGAAGCTGTGGCAGTGCGGACTTCCGACGAAGATGGCGCTTGAGCTGTTCAAGCCGTTCATCATGAAGAAGCTCGTGGACAAGGACGTCGTGTTCAACATCAAGAAGGCGAAGATGCTCGTCGAGTCCGAGGCGCCGGAAGTGTTTTCGATTCTTGACGAAGTTGTCCGCGAGCATCCTGTCATGCTCAACCGCGCGCCGACATTGCACCGCCTCGGCATCCTTGCGTTCGAGCCGGTTTTGGTCGAAGGCAAGGCGCTCAAGCTGCATCCGCTCGCCTGCAAGTCGTTCAACGCCGACTTTGACGGAGACCAGATGGCGATCCATGTTCCGCTGACGCAGGCGGCGCAGATGGAATGCTGGACGCTCATGCTGTCCGCGCGGAACCTGCTTGATCCGGCGAACGGCAACACGATTGTCGCGCCGTCCCAGGACATGGTTCTTGGAATCTACTATATGACGTCCGTCAAGCCGGGCGCGAAGGGAACGGGAAAGCGGTTCTGCTCGCCTGACGAAGTGCGCCTTGCGGCGGAAAGCGGCAGCATCGAGTGGCAGTCGCTCATCAAGGTTCCTGCGCCGAAGGATTCGTTCCAGAAGGACGGCTTCAAGGCGGGCGACTTGATTGAGACGACGGCCGGCCGGCTTGCCTTCAATGAGGCGATGCCGGAGGAAGTCGACTTCGTGAACGAGCTGATGGGCGACAAGAAGCTCAAGGCGATGATTGAGGACGTCTACCACGCGAAAGGGCCGTGGCTTACGATCCAGATGCTGGACGCAATCAAGTCCGTCGGCTACAAGAACGCGACGTTCTACGGCGCGACGCTTTCCATGGACGACATTCTTGTTCCCGCCGAAAAGAAGGAAATGGTCGAAAAGGCGAACAAGGAAGTCGAGAAGATTGTCAACGACTACAGCAAGGGCGTCATCACCGGCGAGGAGCGGTACAACCGCGTCTGCGACATCTGGTCGCGCACGAACGACGATCTGACAAAGATTATGATGGACAACCTCGCCAAGCACAAGGACGGATTCAATACAATCTACATGATGGCGACGTCCGGCGCGCGCGGCTCCAAAAAGCAGATTTCCCAGCTTGCAGCGATGCGCGGACTGATGGCGAAGCCGAGCGGAGAAATCATCGAACTTCCGATCCGCTCCAACTTCAAGGAAGGACTTTCCGTCATCGAATACTTCATTTCCACGAACGGCGCGCGCAAGGGCTTGTCCGATACGGCGTTGAAGACGGCGGATGCCGGCTACATGACGCGCCGCCTTGTCGATGTGGCGCAGGATGTCGTCGTTAACGATGAGGACTGCGGAACAATCAACGGCATCGACTACGCCGCAATCAAGGACGGCGATGAGATTGTCGTGCATCTTGCGGACAGGATTGTCGGTCATTACACAATCGAGCGCGTCGTCCATCCGATTACGGGCGATCTGATTTGCGACGTTAACTCCTACATCGACGAGGCGCTCGCAAGGCAGATCGAGGAGGCCGGCGTCGAGAAGGTGAAGCTCCGCACGGTCCTTACCTGCGAGGCGCAGCACGGAATCTGCATCAAGTGCTACGGACAGAATCTGGCGCGCAACAAGATTGTTGAGATCGGCGAGGCGGTCGGAATCATCGCGGCGCAGTCCATCGGACAGCCGGGCACGCAGCTGACGCTCCGCACGTTCCACTCCGGCGGCACGGCCGACAAGGCGACGGAAGACAACCGCATCGTCCTCAACTTCAATGCGATCATCAGCGATGTCGTCGGCACCCACGTCGAGATGGCGGACGGCAGCTGGCTGTTCACGCGCAAGGGCTTTATGAACGTCATCCGCATTTTAGATTCCGTGAAGGTCGAGGAGGGCGACACGCTTGCCGTTCAGGACGGCGTGAGCCTCATGAAGGACAGCACGCTGCTGACCCGCGGCGGAAAGGAAGTCGTCGCGCCAGCTTCTGGAAAAGTCATGCTGATCGGCGGTATGCTGTATCTGACGAGCAAGGAAATCAAGGTTGAAATCAGCAACGGCTCCATGATCAACATTAAGAAAGGCGATGTCGTGGAGGCTGGCAAGGCGATTGGAACGTTCGACCAGTACAGCGATCCGATCATTGCGGAAAGCGACGGCTACGTCCACTTCGAGGATGTCATTGTCGGCTCGACGCTGTCGGAAAAGGTGGATATGCAGACGGGAAAGATCGAGCGCACGGTTACAGACCTGCACTTGGACGTCAAGCAGCCGCGCATTTTGATTACGGATGAAGCCGGAAACGAGATGGGAAGCTACTACCTTCCTGCCGGGGCGGTTCTGCAGGTGGAGGACAAGCAGCAGATCCGCGCGGGCGAGACGCTTGCGAAGATGCCGAAGGAGGCCGCCAAGACGAACGACATCACCGGCGGCATTCCGCGCGTCACGGAGCTGTTTGAGGCGCGCAAGCCGAAAAATCCGTGCGTCCTTGCGAAAATTTCCGGCCTTGTCAAATTCAAGGGAATTACAAAGGCGAAGCGCGTGGTTACGATTGAGGACGAATTCGGAAAGGTGCATGAGCATTTGGTTCCGACGACGAAGCATATGCTTGTCCGCGACGGCGACCGCGTGGAGGCCGGCGAGCAGCTGTGCGACGGTTCGCCGAATCCGAGCGACATCCTTGCGATTCTCGGCGAGAACGCGCTCCAGAACTATCTGATGGACGAAATTCAGGCGGTGTACCGCGCGCAGGGCGTATCCATCAACGACAAGCATATCGGCGTGATTGTCCGCCAGATGCTCCGCAAGGTGGAGGTTGTCGCAGTCGGCGACACGCGGTTCATCTACGGGCAGCAGGTGGACAAGTACAAGTTCCATGAGGAAAACCGCCGCGTCGTTTCAGAGGGCGGACAGCCGGCGATTGCGCGTCCGATGTTCCAGGGAATCACGAAGGCGGCGCTGAATGTGGATTCGTTCATTTCGGCGGCCTCCTTCCAGGAGACGACGCGCGTCCTGACGAACGCCGCGATTTCCGGCGCGACGGACGGCCTGCACGGCATCAAGGAGAATGTCGCCATCGGCCACATGATTCCTGCCGGAACGGGCATCCGGAACTACAAGCACGTGAAGCTGTTTGACGGCAGCGACCACGATTTGGACGTTCAGATGGAGGAAATCCTTGAACGCCGCCGCTTGGAGCGGGAGCTTGAGCAGAGC
>CAMWPF010000009.1 GCA_947176045.1 uncultured Treponema sp.
CGCGCTCAAGACATCCGGCCTCGATTCCAAGATCAAGTCGTCGGAACAAAAAATAGCAAGCCTCGAACGGCAGATGGAGCAGCAGGAAGCCGAACTGCGCTCAAAATACGGACAGATGGAAGGCGTGCTGAACAATCTGGAAAGCCAGCAGACGACCATTTCAAATTTCTCAAACAGAAACAACAATAAAAACTGACAGGAAGGAAATCCATGGAATTGTACATAAACGGCGAACAAATAGATGCGGCGTTGGAAAACGAGCGGACTGTTGGAGACGTCCTCAAATCGTTCGAGCTGACGTGCGAGGAAAACGATGCGGCCGTCATCGGAATCCATGTAGACGGCAGGAAGGTTACGGCAGAGGAATTTGACGAGGAGGCGGCAAAGCCGCTTTCCCCGCATACAAAGTTTGAATTCGACGTAATCACCAAGCAGGCCGTCCGGGACTCGTTCAAAAAATGCGCCGAACTCTTCAGGGAGCTTGAGGCGCAGATGGAGCAGATTCCCGTCAACCTGCAAAGCGGAAAGGACAAATCGGTGCATCTGACCATCACGGCGCTCGCCGATAAAATCGACGAATTCTGCCATATCGCCGCCCTCGCATCGCTGTTCGACGACTATACGGCGGCAACTATCGACGGAAAACCGTTCGCCGACTTCTTTGCGGAATTTACGCCTGTCCTTGCGGATTTCGAACAGGCGCTGAAGGCGAACGACACTGTCAGCGTCGGCGATCTGGCAGAATATGAAATCTGCCCGCGCTTGAACGCCATCGCAAGTACATTGGAGGGGATTGCATGAATTTGGACTTCAAGGCAGGAAGCTCGCCCCTTGCGTCGAGGCAGAATCCTGTCATCTATGCGGCGCTCTTCGTTGCAGCTGCGGTCATCGCAGTTTTTTTTGCAATTTGGATTGTCGCCCGGCTGACAAAGAGGCTGCATGAAACGCCGGAATGGCAGGAGGCGCAGAAGCAGCGGCAGACGACAAGGAAGGACGTGCGGCTCCTTGCGAAAAAATACAATCTCAGCGCAGAGGAGCAGGAATTGCTGTGGTACGTGTGCCGGGAATTCAAGATTCGGAACATCGTCCATTCCATTAAAAATTTCGACACGCTCGACGATTATTTCCGGCAGGCATATTTCAAGATGAAAGAAGCCGGGGACATGAAGAAAATCAACAAGCTTTTCATGCTGAAATTCAAGCTGGACAAGATTTTTGCCGCAAGCATCATCCTGTCCTCCACCACCGCAATCCCGGAAAAAACGAACATCCTCATGATTTTTCCGGACGGCACAACGACATCCTGCACGCTTGCAGAAAACACAAAGGACTACCTCCTCGTCGAAATTCCGTACGAACTGTACCAATCGCCTGCACGTCCGGAAGAGCTTGAGAAAGTCGCGTTTTCTTTCACTTCGGCAACCAGAATGCAGTACGCTTTTGTCACGCGCCTGATACGCTACCAGCAGAATCCCGACGGCAGGACGTTCATCGCAGCCTCCCATACGTCCGACTTAATAACGAAGACGAGGCGGCATTTCAAGCGGATTCCGCTTCATGAAAAATGCTCCTTCGTCGCCGTCAAAATCATCAGGGACAAGAAAGGGCGGATGGAATACTCGCCTACGGAAAAGAAATATGAGTGCACGCTTTCAAACATTTCGGGAAGCGGCTGCTGCATCACGACGAGCCTTCCGGTGAAGGAAGGGCAGATTGTCGGCATCGACTTCGATTTCATCGGCGGAAGCGCTTCGGCAATCGGAAAGATTGTTAAAACACGGAAGACAAAGCAGGAGGGAGCGTTCAACCTGCATATCAAGTTCGAGAAAATTTCTTTGGAGACGCAGAACAAGCTGCTCGCAAGAGTATACGCTTACGAATGAGCCGTCCGCCGCGCCGAAAATGGAAGTTCGCCCACTTGAAAAGAAAGGCACATTGGAGTATCTTTTGACTATGAAAGTTTTGGCATTGCAAAACCTCATGCGCGAAGAAGGACATATTTACTATCGAAGGAAATTCACCGGCGAAGCGCAAATTCAAATTCCTGGGAACACATTGCAGGCGTCGGTCGCATTCTGCATTGAAACAAGTCCGCTCGGAACAAAGGATGTGGAGATAGAAGTCGGAAACGCCATCAACTATCCCCTGCTGCCCATCAAAAAGGCGCTCAAGCAGTTCATTCTGGAAGAGGACCAGGAAGGAAAGCTCCCCTGATCACGCTGACAACGCATTCCGCAGAAGAAACCGTCGAACTGGGCAGGAGGATCGGCAGTCTGCTTGAAAAAGGCGACGTCATCGCCCTGCAAGGCACGCTCGCGGCAGGAAAAACGACCATCACAAAAGGCATCGCGGACGCGCTGGGCGTAACGGACACCGTCACCAGCCCGACGTTCTGCCTTGTCAGCGAATACTCCGGATCGCTGCCGTTGTACCACATGGATGTATACCGGCTGGACGGACTGGAAGATTTTGCCGGATTGGGGGCGGACGATATGATTTACGGCGACGGCATATCCGTCATTGAATGGAGTGAAAAAATCATGGAGGCGCTGCCGCCCTCTGCCATCATCATCAAGCTGGAGCCGTTGGAGGACGGCGGCAGGCGCATCACAATCAGCAACTGGCCCCACGGCGGCCTCTCATGACCGGCGGGCGGGAGCTTTATTCTCTCAGCAAACTATCGAGGCAACTGTCATGAAAGCCCTTTCCATCGATTCATCAGCCATGCGGCTGACCGTTTCCGCAAAGAACGGAATCCATACCGTTTCCGCCGTATACGACATCGGCATGAAGCAGTCGGAAACGCTCCTGCCCGCAATCGACTATGTTCTTGAAAAAGCATCCATTGCGCCGCAGGAACTGGACTACACGGCGCTGTGCTCCGGCCCCGGCTCGTTTACGGGACTGCGCCTCTCATTTTCCGCGCTAAAGGCCATGCAGCTGGCGCACGGAACGCCTGTATACGGCGTTCCGACGCTGGAAGCATATGCCGAACCGTACACAAGCCTTCCGTTCTTGGTGCTGTGCGCCATAGATGCGAAAAAGGGACGGTTTTATGCAGAATGCCGTTCCGGCTCGAAAGCAGCGCTCCCCGCAGGCGATTACGAGCCTTGTGAAATCGAGGAGGCGCTCAAAGCCGCCATAAAGATGGAAGGGGCTGACGGAACATCCTGCGCCGGCATCCTGCTGTGCGGACCGGACGTCGCGATGCTGAAAGAAAAGCTGCGCCTGCCTGCTGAAAGCCCGGAGATGTACGCAGCTCCGACGGAAACGATTCCGGCAGGAGCGCTCTTCCGGCTTGCGGAAAGGCAGATGCAGGACGGCACGCCGCCGCTGGCAGAGTATGAAGGACCGGTATATCTACGGGCAAGCGAGGCGGAAATCAAGCGGGAAGCATAAAACGCCTGCGCCTGCATCCAGCAGCTTAATTTTTGAGCATCTGCGACAGGACGCCGATCTTCTCCTTGTCCACAGCAGACGCCTCGCGGTTTTCGCTTTGAATCGCCTTGAATACTTCATGCCGGAACACCTTGATGTCCTTCGGCGCCTCGACTCCAATTCTCACTTGGTCTCCACGGATTTCAATGATGGTCAAAGTGATTTCATCGCCAATTTGAATCTGCTGGTCTGTCTTTCGGGAAAGAATGAGCATATCACACCCCCGCCCGCTTCAACGCATCGATGATGTCATATTTCGTCGTCCACCGGCTGTCGGTGAGGACGACCTGCGCGCACTGATTGTTCCGCCGGTTGATGACAACAGGTCCCAAAAAATTCGCCGTAATGCGGGAGCCGTCGGAAGGAATCGTCACAATCGTCATCACCACAATGTCTTCCGGCGACTGCACGTCCAGACGGCGCAGGACGGCGTCGTCAATGTCCGCCTCATACTCTCCGCAAATCAAAAACGGATCGACCAGCAGGAAGGCGAGGTTCGCGTCTTCCACCGACTGCATCCAGACAAACGGCTCGTACTCTGAATCCAAAAGCGCATAGCGCTTGAACCGTTCGAAGCCCATCAATCCGTCTGAAAACGTTACGATCTGCGATTCAGAAACGTCCACTACGCCATTCGTTTTTGTTGCAATTTCCATACTTCCCCTCTTTTTCGCAGCCGCCGGACATCCGTTGCGCTCGAACGCATAAAAAAACTGCCGCAAAACGGCAGTTCCTTCAACGCCCCTCCGACAGACACCAAAAATCAACGCATATAGTCAAGCAGCGAATTCCGGTACAGCTTCCCGGCGTTGCTGAGCGTCGCCTGATACGCATAGTCCAGCATCTTCATGTCGGTGACCGCCTTCGTGAAGTCCAAATCGCCTTCGTCGGAAATCTGCCTTGCCACAGCAAGAGCCGTCGCAGAATTGCGCGCCACATTGAGCTTCGCCCGCTCGTATTCGGAGCCGGACTTCGCAAGCCGCGTCACAAGGCTGTTTATGCCGCTGTCAAGCGAGCCGAGAACCCGCCCGCCGATGGCTTCGCTGTCGCCCCGCAGCAGCGCGTTCCTGAATGCGATCACTGTGTCGAACATCGAGCCTCCAGAAACGCGGACGCTGCTTCCGATGTTGTACGGCGGCTTCTGCGCCGAATCCTTTATCAGCCCAAGGTCGGCGAGCGCGCCGCCCTCTACGTCCTGCAGCCACAGCTGCCGGGCATCCGTAGTTTCCAGATTAAGCCCGCCGGAAACCGGATCGATCTTCGCACGGACGGCGGCGCCGCTGTCGTTTATCTTCGCGGCGAGCGCATGGACATTGTCGCCCGCATTGATCTTTATCTGAACGCCGTCCACAGAAATCACGCTGTCCGCGCCTGCCTGCCAGCTGCTGGCATCACGTCCGCCGAACAGCTGCTGCTGCTCCGCCCAGAACGTGCGGTTCCCGGCGTTGTCCACATCCATGTACTTGCGCTCGTCCACTTCGATCTGGTTGCCGTCGATGTTTCCGTTGTAGCGCACGCCTTCTATAAGCGGAACTCCAGATCCGGCGACCGCCCCCATTTCGACCTCGAACGCAGTCGACTTGGTGTTCGTGCCGCCGAACAGGAAGGTTCCGTCGGAACTGACAGCGTTTGCGTTCTGAACCAGCTCCTTGAGCAGTTCGTCCACTTCCGCCGCCATATTCCTCATATCGTCCTTTGTGTAAATTCCGTTCGCGCCGGTCACCGCAAGCTCCCGGACGCGCTGCATGATTTCCAAGGAATTGTTCATGTATCCCTCGCGGAGCGCGAACTGGTCGGTGAGCGTCTTCGCGTTCTTTTCAAACGTGTTCACGCGCGAAAGGTAGGACTGGTAGCGCACCAGATGCCCCGCCGCAACAGGATCCTGCCGCAGCTCCTGAATCCGCCGCTGGCTTCCAATCTGGTTGTTCATGCGGTTCAGCCGGGATTCCTGAAGCCGAAGGTTCGCCTGAGTGTCCATGTTGTTCATATTGGAACTGATTCTACGCATATTTTCCTCCAAATCCGTCCGCCCTCGCTTCCAAAGGCGGAGTCATAATGACGGCAGGCGCCGAGGCGCCCGCCTATACGCCGAGCCGGTTGATGATCGTATCAATCAAGCTGTCCCACACGGTGATGAACTTCGCCGCGGCATTGTATCCATGCTGGAATTTGATGATGTCCGCAAGCTCCTCATCAATGTTGACGCCGCTGATGGACTCCCGCATCGCCCGCAAGTCGTTCATAACCGCCAGATGGCTGTTGAAGTTGTTCTCCGCCTGCTCGCCTCGCAGTCCGATGTTCGTCACGGAATCCGCAAAATAGTCGTCCAATGTGCGCTTGTGGCCAATCATCACCGGAGTGTTGCGGATGGCTGCAATTTCCACAGCGGCGCGGGCGTCGCCCGCATTGACGTTTCCGGCGCCGTCACGGAACGCCGCAGCAACGCTCAGCACGTCGTTTTTAATTGCCGCGTTGACTTCAATGTATCCAGCCGGATTCAGAACCGGAGAGACGGCGAACTGCGCTCCGGCGAGCGCGTTCACGGCGTCCGCCTGATTGAAGTCGTACGCGTTCTCCGCGCCGGAGCCGCCCAGTATGCCTGAATAGCCGGCAAGGAAGAATCCCGAGTCCTCCACATGGCGGATGACGAAGTCGGGATTTTCCGCAGCCTGCGCCGTCGTTCCCTTGAGCACAAGGCGGTTGCTCCGGTCAAGGTACGCCTTGACTTCGCCGTTGCTGTCGTTGATGCGGTTGACGACGGTCTCAACCGTATCGGTCGGATGATAGGCGACGGAAACCGTCCCCGACGCGGAGCTGAACACCATCGTCCCTTCCAATCCGATCTGCTCCTGAGGATTGAGCGCAGTCGTTCCCGTGAAGCGGAACACATAGGAATGGTCGAACTGCCCGTCGCCGTCGCGGTCGTAGTTGCCGTCCGCATTCTCCACGAACGGACGCTGGACGAAGAAGTCAAGACCGGTAACATGGTTCGCGCCGTACGCGTTCCGATGGACGTCGTTCACCAGATCCGCAAAGTTCATCGTCATCGTGTTGAGCGACTGGATTTCGCTGCGGACGTCCACGTCCCGCAGTTCAACGAGCGCTCCCAGCGTTCCGCCGGAAATCTGCGCGTCGCTCCCTGTATCCTGCCATACAAGCTTGTCGTACCCGTTGTTGTCCACGACAGCTTCAAGCGAAAGCTGGCGAGCGGAGCCGCCCTGCACGAGGATGCGGCCGTCCAAATGAACCATGAATTCGTCGGCATCGCGGCTGTCCGTCGTAATGTTGATCAGCTTGGAAAGCCTGTCCACCAGCAAGTCGCGGCGGTCCATCAAGTCGTTCGGACTGTCCCCCATCGCCTTGGAGCGCACAATCTCCCGGTTCAGCGACGCAATCTGCCGCGTGCAGTCGTTGACCTGCCTGACGGTCGCCTCGATATCGCCGTTCAACAGCGAGCCGACTCCCATGAGGCTGTCCCACTTTGTGCGGATGGAGTCCGCAAGGGATTCGCCGCGGCTTACGACAGCCTGCCGGGACGCCTGATTTTCAGGATGCAGGGAAAGCTCCTGCCATGACTCCCAAAATTTATCCATATTGGAACGGATTGAAACATCGTCAGGCTCGTTGTAAATCTGCTCGAGCATCGTATAGTACTTGCTCCGCGTCCCCCAGTAGCTTTCCTCGTGCTGGACGGCCGTGATGCGCTGGTCGAGCATTTCATCGCGGACGCGGCGCACGCTCTGCACGTCCACTCCCTGTCCGATCATGCCGGGGCGCTCCGCCCGCTCCAGATCCGGCTTGTACAGCGGATCGAACTCTCGGATGTTGACACGCTGGCGGGAATATCCTTCTGTGTCCGCGTTGGAAATGTTGTGGCCCGCCGTCGTAATCGCATCCGTGTGGGCCATGATGCTGCGTTTCCCCAACTCAATTCCTGAAAATGTAGAACCCATGATTCACCTCGAATTAAAAAAGCGTGTTCACGACAACGCTCTGCGGCTGCTGCCGGACAATCGCGCCGCTGCGGGAATACACCATGCTCCGGCTCTGCGGAAGCGCATTGTCAATCACGCCCTTCACAAAATTCCGCGTAATATTGATATAATCGCCCAGCGCCTTGTTTTCTGCCATGCACCGGACAAGCTTTCCGCGCACTTCCGCAAGGATTGACGAGCACTCGGCTCCATCCATCTCCTCGGAGGCCGAAAACGCCGCGCGCCGCTCGTCCAGCCGGTTGAACTGATCCATGCGCAGGTTGATTGCCGAAATGACGTTCACAAGGTCAGGCCACTGCCTTCCGTTGACAGCGGCGCGGAATTCCTTCTGCTTCGCCAGGACATCGTCGAGGACGGCGTTCTCCTCCTCAAGGACCGCGCGGTACGCGGATTTTGGTTTCGACATATTCATCTCCCCGTGCTTTCTTGCCCGAAGCACGTTCTTCAATAAAAAATTGAAAGTATTCCTCATTCATTATCGGACAAGGAAAAAAAGTCTTTACTGAAAAAAATGAAAAGAAAAACGATTTTGATATTGACCAATACCGTCACTATTTGCTATAGTAAACCTCGTCAATGCTTGGTGCCTGTAGTTCAGTGGTAGAGCGCCAGATTGTGGATCTGGTTGTCGTGGGTTCCATCCCCCCCAGGCACCCAAATCAGATGGCATCTCGTGCCGCCGGAATGCGCCCGTAGCTCATCTGGATAGAGCTCCGGACTTCGAATCCGGTGGTAGCAGGTTCGAATCCTGTCGGACGCATCAAGCGATTGATTTTACGGGCCATTAGCTCAGCTGGTAGAGCAACAGACTCTTAATCTGTGGGTCGTAGGTTCGAACCCTACATGGCTCAACCCCTTCATAATTACTGATATGTGTCGGCTGCACACAAGCTCAGACGTCCTTGCGAGAGTGGTGAAATGGCAGACACGCCAGACTTAGGATCTGGTGCCCTAGGCGTGCGGGTTCAAGTCCCGCCTCTCGCACTATTTAATTCATTACAATATTGGAAAAACAAGCAGTAGCCGCCGAAAACTATATCTCCGGCACAGGGCGTCTGGAAAAAACTTACGAAATCCTGCACAGGAATCCGCCTCCCGCCACGTCATATAAAATAAAAGCATACTACAATATTGACACAACTGTTTATATTTCTTATAATGACGTATCGTTTTCAGAGGCAGCGCACTCGCAGCAACTGCAAACGACCTTTTGCGGAAATAGCTCAGTGGTAGAGCGCCACCTTGCCAAGGTGGATGTCGCGGGTTCGACTCCCGTTTTCCGCTTTTAATGAAAAGCGATTCAGGGCAAACTGAATCGCTTTTTTTTACTGTAATTACATTGCAAAGGAGCGCAGCGTGAAACTCACAACTGAATTCACCAATCTCGAAAAATCATCTGTAAAACTGACTGTTACCGTCGCAAAGGACGAAGTCCAAGACACATACCATTCCGTCGTTGCAAAATATGTCAAGAACGCCCAAATTCCAGGCTTCCGCAAAGGACATGTTCCCGCCGCCGTTCTGGAACGCAAGTACGGCGACTCCTTGAAGGCAGATGCAATGAGCGAGCTGATCGACAAGTCGCTGAACGAAGTCTTTGAAAAGAAATCCGAGAACCGTCCGCTTCCGTACCGCCAGCCGGTCATGGATGAAGCCCCGGACTTCGACACTGGCAAGGACTTCGTGTATTCCGTAACGTACGATGTGTTTCCGCGCGTGTCCGTAACGGACTTCAGCGGCATCACGGTCAAGGAGCCGCAGGTTGAAATCGGCGACAAGGAACTGAACGAAGAGCTCAAGGCCATCCAGGAGCGCAATGCGGTCGTCATGGACAAAAAGGGCGGCGACGCGGTGGAAAAGGGCGACATCGTCACCATCACCTACAGCGAGCTGGACGAGGACGGCAAGGAGATTGAAGGCTCCCGCCGGCAGGACTTCGTCTTCACAGTCGGCACCGGCGAGAACATCTATAAGATCGACGATGAGATCGTCGGCATGAAGAAGAACGAAACGAAAGTCATCACAAAGAAATATGACAAGAAGGAAGCCGATGAGGCGCTCGCGGGAAAGACGAAGAAAATCAGCGTAACGGCAACGGCAATAAAAGTGCGCACCCTTCCCGCCATCGACGACGACCTCGCGCAGGACGTCAGCGAAAAGTACAAGACGCTCGACGACATGAAGAAGGACATCCTGCGCAATATGGAAGTTGCGAAGGACAGGAAGATTGCGGAGCTCAAAAGCAATTCGCTGCTGGAGCAGCTTGTTGAAAAGAACAGCTTTGAAATCCCCCAGTCCATGCTGGATGCGGAATTGGACGGGCGATGGCGGATGATGGCGCAGCAGTTCCAGACTTCGCCGGAGCAGCTTGAAAAAATGGTCGCCGCCTCCGGGCAGACAAAAGAGGCGATGCTGAAGGAATGGACCGGCGACAGCGAAAAAATGCTCAAAAGCCGTATCATTGTGGACAGCCTCATCAAGGAGCGCGCCATTTCTGTCACGCCGGATGAAATCGAGGCGCAGTACAAGAAGATTGCTGAAGATGGAGGCATCACCGTCGACGAGGTCAAAAAGCACTACAGCGACGCCCGTTCAAAGGAATACCTGATTGACGATACGAAGGAGCAGAAGCTGTATGCTGAACTCTACAAGGAAGTCAAAACCGCAAAAGGCGACAAAATTTCCTTCGCAGATCTGTTCGCGGCAAAATAGGCCTTTCTCCTTCCGATGCAAAAGGAATGCGTCAGGGGGCGCATTCCTTTTTTTTGACAGGCGCAACACTTTTATAGTATATTAACCAAAAGGACTGTATATGAATGAAAAGATGAACACGTTGGTTCCTTATGTCGTTGAGAAAAGCGGCAGCGGAGAAAGAAGCTATGACATTTTCTCCCGCCTGCTGAAGGATAGGATTGTCTTTGTGGACGGAGAAATCAACGATATAACGGCGGATTTAGTTGTGGCGCAGATCCTCTTTCTGGAATCGGAAAACCCGGAAAAAGACGTCAGCATCTACATCAACTCTCCGGGCGGCTCAGTAACGGCAGGGCTTGCCATTTACGATACGATGCAGTACGTGAAGTGCGGCATCCAGACCATCTGCATAGGACAGGCCGCAAGCATGGGGGCATTCCTGCTTGCAGGCGGCTCCAAGGGAAAGCGGTTCGCCCTTCCCTCCTCCCGCGTGATGATCCACCAGCCGTGGGGCGGCGTGCAGGGACAGGAAAGCGACATCTCCATTCAGGCGAAGGAAATCGGACGGCTCAAGCAGCTGACCATCCGCTATTTCGCGGAGCACACCGGAAAGCCGGCGGAAACAGTCGCGGCAGACATGGAGAGAGACTTCTATATGTCTGCGGAGGACGCGCTTTCCTACGGCATCGTCGACCACATTATGAGGAGGAAGAAACAATGAAACGGTTTGGAAGCGACTCCCTTTTCTGCTCGTTCTGCGGAAAGCCATCGGATTCCACCAGAAGGCTCGTAGCGGCGCCGAGCGGAAACATACGGATCTGCAACAACTGCGTCGCCGTCTGCCAAAGCATCCTCGAACAGGAAGAAGAAAACCTCACGCCCATCGAGTTGAGCGACGTGCCGACACCGAAGGACTTCAAGGAATATCTGGATCAGTACGTCATCGGGCAGGATCTTGCGAAAAAAGTCCTGTCCGTCGCCGTATACAACCATTACAAGCGGATGTCCGTGCCGAAGGCTGAGCAGGACGCCAATGAGGTGAAAATCGAAAAATCGAACGTCCTGCTCATCGGCCCCACTGGCTCGGGAAAGACGCTGCTCGCCAAGACGCTTGCCCAGAAGCTGAAGGTGCCGTTCGCCATCGCCGACGCAACGACGCTGACAGAGGCAGGCTACGTCGGTGAGGACGTCGAGAACGTCCTGCTCAAGCTCATCAACAGCGCGGACGGCAACGTTTCCGCGGCGGAGCGCGGAATCATCTTCATCGATGAAATAGACAAGATTTCCCGCAAAAGCGAGAACACGTCGATAACGCGCGACGTTTCCGGCGAAGGCGTCCAGCAGGCGCTGCTCAAAATCATCGAAGGGACGACGGCGAACGTGCCGCCGCAAGGAGGGCGCAAGCATCCCAACCAGGAGATGATCCAAATCGACACGACAAACATCCTGTTCATGCTCTGCGGCGCTTTCGTCTGGCTGGATAAAATAATCGAGCAGCGGACCGCAGATCATTCCATGGGCTTCGGCTCCGACATAGGAGAAATCACCGAAGAGCAGCGTATGGATCTGCTCAATCTGGTAACGCCGGACGACCTTGTGAAATTCGGAATCATTCCAGAACTCATCGGACGCATGCCGATCACCGTCGCACTTAAGGAACTGACAAAGGACGACCTCGTTTCGATCCTCACCGAACCGAAGAACGCCATCACAAAGCAGTTCCAGGCGTCGTTCGCGCTTGACGACGTGGATTTGGAATTCACGCAGGACGCCATCGAAGCGATTGCGGATGAGGCGATCCGGCAGAAGACCGGCGCGCGAGGACTGCGGGCGATTGTCGAAAAGTTCCTGACAGACATCATGTTTGAAGTGCCGAGCATCAAAGGGCGCAAGAAGCTGGTCATCACCAAGGACATTGTGGAATCCAAAGGAAAGACCAACGTCAGCTCGCTGCTGGAAGCCCAGCAAATCGCCTGACACGGCACGCGCAAAATGCCATGAAGCACGCATTCCGCCCCTTTCTTTCCGTCCTCTCCATCCTTGCGGGCGCGGCGTATTTTGCCGCCTGCTCCAACGGACAGAACGCTGAAATTTCGTACATCAACGACGAGACCATACGTTCAGCGGCGGACGCAAAAGAAGGGGCGACCTTGTGGACGCGGGAACTGGAAAGCGTCCGCCTTCTGCGGGACATTGCGAAGGCGCCGTTCGCGGCGGACACAGTGTCCCTATCCCCGACGTCCGTTGCCGCTGCGGACGTCGGGCGTCCCTTCATTTTTCCACGCCTTCCAGGATTCGGAAGCCTCGATACGACGCTCCTGTCAACGGAGCTTGCAGACTTTTTGAACGCATTCTGCGCATCGGCGGCGAAATGGCAGTTTTCCGCCGCCCAGTTTGAGCCGGAAGCGCTCTTCTCGCTCATCCTCTTCCGGCATGACGTGCAGACAGCGTGGCAGGACAAATTCGGCGTTCCCTTTCCCCCGGAAAGCCATGCAGCGGAAGAAGGCGCGGACGAGCAGCCTTCGCACGCCGTCTTTGATTCATGGATCTTCGGAAAGCCGTTCATCGACGGCTCCGATTTTGAAATTCCTGTCCGGTTCATCTGCAAAAGCGGATTCATCGACGTGTCCGTCTTTATCGCGCAGAAAACGGACTTCTACATCAACCAGCTTCAGATTTTAAAATGGGGGAAGAAGAATGGAACATAAGCCGCTTTCCGGCATCGAACGGACGATTGTCCTGCAATATTTGATCGATGGAAATGTTCCCGTAACGGTCACGCCCGCCGAAATGCCGGAAAATCCTGACGACGGCAAGATCCATCCGCTCTCCTCCGCCGTCTTTCCAGTCGCATTGAAGGCGGAGCATATTTCCATTCTCAAGGAAGGCATCATCCTCCTCAAAAATCCGCCGCAATCCGTCGCCCAATACAAGGGGCGGAACGTCCGGGTGGAATTTTACTTCAACCGAGTCGGACTGTATTTTTCCACGGAAATGAAGGAAGTCAAGTCAGGGCCAGCACTGGTCATTCCGAACGACATCTTCCGCATCGAAGACGCGCCCTCCGTGCAGCGCTACGATTTTTCCGCCGTCCTGCACTACTCCGGCAATCCGGACGGAAGCATGACGCTGCCCTGCGTTCCCGCAGATGGATTCTCGCTGTTCTCACGGCCGGCATGGAGCTCCATTCCGCTCGAACAGCAGCATTCTGCAAAAAAATATCTGGAGCGGTTCGTCACGCAGGCGCGGGAAAGCGGAAAGGCGGGCAACGGGCTGCAATTGGTGAACATCTGCCGCTATCTGGCGGCGGATGTTCCAGAACGGATGGAGGCGGTGCAGGGACGCGTCAAGCCGTTCGGCATCCTGTTCGTCAACCATGAGCGGATTGTCTTCGGGTATGAACAGAACGGCGCGGTTTCGCTGGAACAAGGAACAGAGTACCCGCTGAAGCTGTCGTTCTCACTCCGGGAGACGCCCTCGATCACGCGCGACATCGCCGCCGCCTGCAAGGTTGACATCCTGTACGGCGACGACGCAAGAACGCGGTTCTGTGCGGACTGCACCTATTCATCGCTGCAGGAAGAAGACCGCCGGTTCCTCTATGAAAAGGCGACAAGCACCTTGTTCCTCTGACAGGAACTTCAAAAATCTTCTGGACTGACATCAAAAGCGCGTCTCTTGAAGTAATAGGTGCGGTCATCCTTCGTGATGCCGCGGAGCGGACGGCAGGGATTTCCAGCGGCTACGACATTGCTGGGAATATCCTTGCAGACGACGCTGCCGGCTCCGATGACGACATTGCTTCCGATCTTGACGCCCGGCAGGATGACGGCGTTTCCGCCGATCCACACAGAGTCGCCGATTTCAATTCCTATTCCGTACTCCCAGCCGGCGTTCCGTAGTTCTGAATGAACCGGATGCCCCGCCGTATAGATCCCGACATTCGGCGCGCAGAAGACATTGCTGCCGATCTTCACCTTCGCCACATCCAGAACAACCAGATTGTAGTTCGCATAAAAATTGTCGCCGACTTCGATATGCCTTCCGTAATCGCAATGGAACGGCTGCTCGATATGAATTTCACTGCCGACCTTCCCTAAAATGCAGCGGAGGAGCGCTTCCTCCTCATGCCAGCGTTCCGGCGGCAGATGGTTGTATTCATACAGCCTCCGCTTGTTCTCCCGCATCATCGCGCGGGTTTCCGCATCGCCGCGGTATGGAAGCTCTGAAATCATCCGTTCATACTGCGTCATGTCGCTCCTCAGCCGTTTCCTGATCCGCCGCCGTCCGAACCGTCCGCATCCGCAAAGGACGCCAATCTTCGGAACGAATGGAACGAACCAACATAATCCTTGTGATCAAAAACCAAATCCAAGAAGAAATACGGAACCATCTGCTTTTGCGCGATGCAGTTGAGCGCCTCGTATTTCTTCATCCAGCCAACTTCGGAAAGCTCGGACTTCTGGATGCGCAGCTTCGACATGTCGACATCCATATCGACGATGTACCAGTCATCGAAGCCGTTCGCAAAGTTGACGGTGAACGTCGGGCGTCGGTCCGAAAAATCGACTTCCAGTCCCAGCTCCTCCCGAAGCTCCCGTGCCGCCGCGGCGCGGCTGTCCTCGCCGGAAAGCGCGGAGCCGGCTGCCGAAACATCCCACATTCCTGGAAACGAGTCCTTCCGCATGGAACGCTTTTGGACGAGCATTTCGCCTTCGCTGTTCAAGATGCACACATGCACCACCAGATGGTATTCGTCCGGCTGCAGCGGCTCCCCGCGCCGGTGCCTTCTTCCTGTCGGAATCCGGTTGACGTCAAGCAAGTCCCACAATTCCGCTTCTTTTTTATCTTCCTGCATACTTCCCTCCATACGGAAATACGGCCCTCCATGCATATAATTCACCCATTGTCAGCCAATGCGCTCCGATTGCAACGGCACCTGTATGCTCCCGTTGCGAATTTCCTTCGGAAAAACTGTAATGCCGAGCTTCTTTTCAAGCAGCGCATACCGCTCCATTTCATACGCATCGCCAATCAGAACATTGACGCCCGTGCCTCCGGCGCGCGCCGTCCTTCCCGCGCGATGCACGAAAAAATCCGCATCCTCCGGCAAATCCATCTGGATTATATGGGAGACGCCCGGAACATCAAGTCCGCGCGCCGCCAAATCGCTGGTAACGAGGATGCCGCATTTTCCGCTTCGGAACCGATCCATCGCAGCCTTCCGCCGCACCTTGTCAGACTTTGCGTGCAAGGCGCCGCACGGAATGTTCTTATAGGAAAGCTTTGCGGAAATATTCTCCACTTGGTCGGCGCGAGATGTGAACACAAGCGCCTTCTGCGGCCTTTCGGCAAGCAGGAAGCGCCGCAGCGTTTCAATCTTGTTCCGGCCTTCCGCATACACCGCCCAATGGGAGATGCTCTTCCGAAGGACATCCTCCTGCGGAAGGACGACGACCTCCGCATCGCAGAAGAAGCGCTTCGTCCTGCTGTCCGCCGTCGCCGTGCAGGCGACCACCTGGACGGCCGCCGGGAGCGCCTGCTTCAAAGAAAGTGTCTCCTCCATAAGCTCCCGCTTGACAAGGCGGTCGGCCTCATCAAAAACCGCCGCACGGAGGCCGCACGCCTTGATCTTCTTCAAATGAAGCAGCTCTGCAAGCCGTGCCGGCGTGCCGACGACAATTTCAGGGCGCTCCTTGAGCGCCTCGATCTGGCGCCGTATGGGCGCGCCGCCGATGAACAGCGCCGCCTTTCGGCCGCTGACGCTCAAGGCGGCCTGCTTGATCTGCGAGGCAAGCTCAAACGTCGGAGCGCAGATCAAAATGCGGACGGAACCGCCTGCATCCGCCTCTCCGCCGGCTTCCGTCAGACGGGCAAGCAGCGGCAGAAGGTACGCGAACGTCTTTCCCGTCCCCGTTTCGGACTGGAAGACAATCCGCCTCCCCGCAAGGATTTCTGGAATCACGCGTTCCTGCACAGGCGTCGGTTCTGAAATGCCGAGCGCGGCAAGGCGTTCCAAAAGCGTCTGCGGCAGGGCGCGAAATGCAACACGTTCCGTCATACTGTCCAGTATAGCACATGAAAAAAAAATATGCTATAATCTATAAATATGAAAGTTGGAATCGATACGTTTGGCTGCGACCATGCCCGCTCCGGGCTGGGAACATACTTGCTTTCTTTTACAGAAAATGTCCGTTCCGCCGACGGCGCCGAAACGGAGCTGTTCGGTTCGGAGCTTGACCGGTACACCTACACTTCCGGGAAGGACATTCCGTATGCGCCAGTCTCCGTCCCTGACAGCTTGAGCGCGGAGCGCTTCTGGCATTTCACGAACATCCACAAATTCGCGCAAGGCAGGAACTACGACGCCGTGCTGTATCCGGCGCCGGAGCGCGTGCTTCCGCTTTCTTTCAAAGTGCCCGGCGTCGCAATTGTAAACAGCGTGCTTTCTGCGCATGTGGAAGGCAACAACGACTGGATTCAGAAAATGCAAATCAAGCGGGGCCTGTACAAAATCCAGAAGATTGTAGCGGCAAGCAACTTCATCAAGGAAGACCTGACCTCCCACGGCATCAGCGAGGAAAAAATCGCGGTCGTCCACAACGGCATCGACCACAAGCTGTTCTTTCCGGCAATCGGACTGAACGAAGATATAGTGGACATCAAGCCGTTCTCCATCAAGCGCCCCTACTTCATCTACGGCTCGCGGCTGTCCGGACCGGAAAAACGCCACATCGAGCTGATCCGGGCGTTCACGCTGTTCAAGGAGAGGACGCACCATCCGCACCGCCTTGTCATTGCCGGAAGCGACGGCTCCAGCACGGCAGAAATCCACAAGGAGGCGTTCAGCTCCTCCGCGGCGTCCGACATCTTCCTCACCGGATATTTTCCGCACGAAAGCTTCGCCCAGCTGTACTCCGGCTCGGACGCCTGCATCTTCCCGTCGGTCAACGAAGGCGTCGGAATGCCGGTGCTGGAGGCGATGGCGACAGGCGTTCCGGTCGCCTGCTCCAACTCCTGCGCGCTGCCGGAAATCGCCGGGGACGCCGCGCTGTTCTTCGAATCCGACAAC
>CAMWPF010000010.1 GCA_947176045.1 uncultured Treponema sp.
GCCGCGCATCGCGTAGCCGGTCGCGTCGCCCGCGTTTCCGTGGACGACGATGCTTCCGCCGTTCATCGTGTCGCCGGTCGCGTCCTGGACGTTTCCGTCCACGATGATTGCGGAGCCGTTCAAGTATGCGCCGAGCGCGTTTCCCGGCGTTCCTGCAATTTCAATCTTTCTGCCGGCAAGTCCGGCGCCAATGTACCGCTGTCCGACGACGCCGAGCAGCTTGACGTGCTTTTCCGCCGAGCTGTGGATCTGCCGGTTCAAGTCCTCGAACTGCAATTTCGGTGTGATGTTGATTTTCAGCATGGCCTGTACCTCCTAAAAGCTGACTGTCGCTTCCGCCGGCTCTTCCTTTGCCGAAAGGATTGCCTCGCGCCGCGACTTGCTGAACGCAATCAGGCGCGGCTCCTCTTTGATTGCGTCGAAATCGACGGACGAGACGGGAATCTGTTCGCGGATCATCGACGTGTAGATGCCGCTCCGGGAGATGTCGCCGATGATGATGAAGCCTTTGAGCAGGTCGTCCTTGACGAAGAATTTACGGTACTGCGCGCTCTGCGCGGGAAGGAAGCCCTTCGCCTTGACTGCCGGGCGGCTTGCGTCGATGCAGTCTCCTGTATAGCTTCCGGCGGTCGCCATGTGCAGCCCGAAGAATCCGGCGGAGTTGAGCGGCATCGCCTTGGTGAACGGCTTCTCGCCGCCCGCCATGTTGATTCCGGCGCACTCGCCTTGAAAGTAGGCGTTCGGAAGCATCGCCAGAATGCGGCTTGCGTCCGCGGTCAGGTCGTAGCTGAGCGTGCAGTCTCCTGCCGCCCAGACGTCCGGGAGCGTCGTCCGGCAGTTCTCATCGATGACGATGCCCTTGTCAACTGCGCCGCCCGCGCCTTCCACAAGCTGCGTGTTCGGGCGCACGCCGACGGCGCAAATCAGCACGTCGAATTCTATGTCGGCGCCGTTGTTTGAATGCGCGGTTCCGCCCAGCGGCGGTTTTTCGCCGTCGGGCGCGGTTCCTTTGGGATAGTTCGGCGTGAACCGGGCGATGCTGTCGCCGAGCAGGAAGGTGCAGTTGTGCGCCTCCATCTGCTTCTGGATGAGTGCGGAGCCGTCCTCCAGAAGCGCCGCCGGAAGGACGCGCGGCGCCATTTCGACGACCGTTACGCTGCCGACGCGCTCCGCGATGCCTTCCGCGCACTTCATGCCGACAAGCCCCGCGCCGATAATCAGCACGCGGCTCTTCCGGGTGATTGCCTTTTCCACCGCCTTCGCGCTGTCGAGCGACAGGAACGTGAAGTACTGCGGCATGTCGTCCAAGCCCGCCATCGGCGGCACGAACGGACGGGAGCCGGTCGCGTTGAGGAGCTTTCCGTACGCGACTTCCTCTCCGTCCGCAAGCCGCACGATCTTGTTTGCGGCGTCGATTGCGGCGGCCGTCCTGCCGGGCATGAACGTTACGTTGTTCTCCTTGTAGAAATGCCTGCCGCGGAGCATCATGTGCCGCTCGTCCGTGCGCTTTTCCAGCAGATAGGAAATCAGCGGGCGCGAGTACGCGGCGTACTGTTCGTCGGAGATGACGATTATCGGATTCTCTTTGTCCAGCGTGCGGATTCCTTCAATGCAGCCGATTGCGGCGGTCGAATTTCCGATGATGACGTATGGTGCAGCTGTTGCCATTTTTTCCTCCTGTTGTGAATTAGTTCCCGCCTTCGCCGTGGAAGCCGGGAACGCCGCGCTCCTCGAACACAATCGCGCGGTTCGGGCAGCCTTTGACGCAGGCGGGCGAGCCGTCTGAATTCTTCGCGCATAGCTCGCACTTCTGGACGACCTGTCCGTTTTCCGCCGCCTGAATGCAGCCGTAGGGGCAGGACAGGATGCACGTATAGCAGCCGACGCACTTTTCGCTGTCGCAGCAGATGACGCCGTCCTCCAGATGGAGCGCGCCGGTGATGCACGACTTGAGGCAGAGCGGCTCCTCGCAGTGGCGGCACGACACCGCGAAGCTGATGTGCTTCCTGCCTTCGTCCGCCTCCTCCACCATAATCCGCGGGTGGATCTGCTTTCCTTTGAGCGCCTTGACCATATCCTTCATGCCGGAATTTGCGAAAGCGCAGTTGTATTCGCACAGATGGCACGCGAGGCACCATTCTTCATTTACGTAGACACGTTTCAATTGCTGACCTCCAAACTGTCTTGCCGCCGTTCCGTCATTCTCCGGCGTGCTTGATTCCAAGGATAGAAAGCTCCTTTTCGCTCAGCCCGATTCCGCGGAGCATGAGGCGGTTTCCGCGCATGACTTCGATGGAATTGATTCCCATGCCGCCCATCATTTCCTTGATTTCGCGCGTCCATGCGGTTACGAGGTTGACGAGCCGCTCGCAGCCGACTTCCGGGTTCAGGCGCTTCACCAGGTCGGCGCGCTGCGTCGCGATGCCCCAGTTGCACTTCCCCGACTGGCAGGTGCGGCACAAGTGGCAGCCGAGCGCGAGCAGCGCCGCCGTTCCCAAATACACCGCGTCCGCGCCGAGGCAGACTGCCTTCACGATGTCGGCGCTGCTGCGGATGGAGCCGCCGCAGACGACGGAAACCTGGTCGCGGATGCCTTCGTCGCGGAGGCGCTGGTCGACGGCTGCAAGCGCAAGCTCGATCGGAATGCCGACGTTGTCGCGGATCCTCGTGGGAGCCGCGCCCGTTCCGCCGCGCATTCCGTCGATGGCGATGACGTCGGCGCCGCTGCGGGCGATGCCGCTCGCAATCGCCGCGACGTTGTGCACCGCCGCAATTTTGACGATGACGGGCTTCGTGTACTCCGTCGCCTCTTTGAGCGAATAAATCAGCTGGCGCAGGTCTTCGATGGAATAAATGTCATGGTGCGGCGCCGGCGAGATGGCGTCCGTCCCCAGCGGAATCATGCGCGTTTCGGAGACGGACTCGGACACCTTCTTTCCCGGAAGGTGTCCGCCGATGCCCGGCTTCGCGCCCTGTCCCATCTTGATTTCGATGGCGCATCCGGCTTCCAGATAGTTCTGGTGGACGCCGAAGCGTCCCGACGCGACCTGCACGATGGTGTTCGGGCCGTACTGGTAGAAGTCTTTGTGCAATCCGCCTTCCCCGGTGTTGTAGCAGATTCCCAGCTGCTGCGCGGCGCGGGCGAGCGACTCGTGGGCGTTGTAGCTGATGGCGCCGTAGCTCATGGCGCTGAACATGATCGGCGTGGAAAGGTCGATCCGCGGCGGCAGCTCTGTCCTGATGGAGCCGTCCTCATTCCGTTCGATTTTGGAAAGGCGCTTCCCGAGCGACACCTTCGTCTCCATCGGCTCGCGCAGCGGGTCGATGGAAGGATTGGTTACCTGCGACGCGTTGATGAGGATTCTGTCCCAGTAGACCGGGATGGAGCCGTTCGGATTTCCCATCGACGAGAGGAGCGCCGCGCCTGTCGAAGCCTGCTTGTAGATTTCATGAATCGCCGTCTGCGGCCAGTTCGCGTTCGGACGCAGCGTGTCCTCGCTCCTCACGATTTGCAGCGCGTGGACGGGGCACAGCGAGACGCAGCGGTGGCACGCGACGCACTTTTCATTGTCCGCGAGCATGACGCCAAGCTCCGCGTCGAACCGGTGCACGAGGTTCGCGCACTGCCGTTCGCAGACGCGGCAGCCGAGGCATTTGTCCTTGTCGCGCTTGATTTCAAATTCTGGATACATATAATCGATTGCCATGTTTTCTCCCATAATATGCGGGCCGGAACTATATGTTCCGCGCGCCTTCGTCGTTCAGCGTTACAATGACCGGCTCTCCGCCTGCCGGCGACCACACTTTGTCAAGTTCCGGCGCGATGACGCGGATGGCGCTCTCCTCGCTTGCGAAATACGTCATGTCGCCTTTTTCCGCGCAGACCATCGAGCGCAGCTTGAGGCGGTCGTTGAGCGCCATAAGTCCGCCTTCGAATCCGACGAGGATTGAGAACGGCCCGGTAATCAGCAGCTCCGGGAACTGCTTTCGCAGGAACGTGTAGTGCGCGCGCTCGGCTTCATCCATCTTTTCAATCGACGGCCAGAACGGCGCGGCGACAGTATGCGCGACTTCCTCGAATGAAAGCCCCTGCTTCCGCACAAGGTAGTCGATGGCGTACGTAATCACCTCCGTGTCCGTCAGCAGGTTGCATTTGTAGCCGAACATTTCGATGAAGCGGCGGTTCGCGTCGTAGGAGGAGATTTCTCCGTTGTGGACGACGGTGAAGTCCAGAAAGGCGAACGGATGCGCGCCGCCCCACCAGCCCGGCGTGTTCGTCGGATAGCGTCCGTGCGCGGTCCAGCAATAGCCTTCGTATTCTTCCAGCCGGTAGAAGCGTCCGACGTCTTCCGGGTAGCCGACCGCCTTGAAGACGCCCATGTTCTTTCCGCTGGAAAAGACGTACGCGCCGTCAATCCGCGTGTTGACGTGGTTCACGCACTGGCCGGTGTATTCCTTTTCGTCGAGCGCGGATGCGGTGAGCTTTGTGCGCAGCGGCGCGACGAAGTAGCGCCAAATCAGCGGCTCGTCCGTGATTTCGGGGATTTTCCGCGTCGGGATTTTGGAAAGGTTGATGATGTCGAAGTGTTCTTCCAGAAAGCGCTCGCATTCGTGCTTTGCGTCCAGACTGTTGTAGAAGATGTGCAGGGCGTAGTACTGCTTGTACTCCGGATAGATGCCGTATCCGGCGAAGCCGCCGCCCAGCCCGTTGGAACGGTCGTGCATGACGGCGATCGATGTGATGATGTCCTCGCCGGTCATGCGCCCGCCCGATTTTGAAAAAATGCCGGAAATCGCGCACCCTGACGGAATGCGGACTTCTCCTTCTTTTTGCAGCATGGTTCCTCCAGAAAATCAAGAAAGTCAGAAAGGACAAAAAAAAGACGTCCTGCAAAACCCACTGCCCGCGGCAATAGCTTTTGCAAAACGTCTTTGTTTGCGTACCAACACTATATAGCTAACTGAACAATTATGCAAGAGTTTTCGTAAAATTGCGCGAAAAACGGCGAATTTTTTGATTTTTATGGTCGAACCGCGCGTTTTTTCGTATAATGTGCTGATTTTCAAGATTTTTTCCAAAAAAACAGGGGTTCGTATGACTATTGTGCAGGGCATTTTGCTTGGAATTTTGCAGGGAATCGCGGAATTTCTGCCGATTTCGTCCTCAGGGCATCTCGCCGTGGCGCAGAAGCTGTTCGGGCTGGAGGACGTTCCGCTCCTTTTCGACGTCATGCTCCATCTGGCGACGCTTGCGGCGGTCGTCCTCTACTTCCGCCGGACAATCGGTCGGCTGTTCGCCGTCCTTGGCAGATGGATTGCGCGCCGCCCTGCGCCTGCGGAATCAGATGGCGCGGACTTCCTGTGCGGAACCGAGGAGCGCGGGCGGCGCACCATTGCCGCCGTCATTCTGACGACTGCCGCGACCGGCGCCATCGGCGTGTTCACGAGCAGGCTGGTTCCCGCCCTGCCGCTCAAAGCCGTCTGCGGAGGATTCATCGTTACTGCGGGGCTTTTGGTTTTTTCTTCGGTTCTGGAGCGCTCGCGCGCCCGGAAGGATGCGGCGCCGGCTGGCGGCGGGGATGCCGCGGCTTCCGCGCCGTCCGGCAAGGGAATCAGTCCGGCGCAGGCGCTCGCCATCGGCGTGATGCAGGGCGTCGGAACGCTTCCCGGCATTTCTCGCTCCGGCGCCACCATTGCAGGCGCGCAGCTCAGCGGCGTCAGCCGGACTGCCGCGGGAGAGTATTCGTTCCTCGTATCGATTCCCGCAATCCTCGGCGCGTTCCTTCTGGAAGTGAAGGATTTGTCGGAAGTCGGCGCGTCCGTCGGCGCGGCGCCTGTCATTGCGGGATGCGCCGCCGCATTCGCGTGGGGCTATCTCGCGCTCGCATTCCTCATGAAAATCATCCGCCGCGGCAAGCTTGAATGGTTCGCCGCCTATCTGGTTCCCGTCGGCGTTCTCGGCATGATTTTCCTGTAAAAAAAGATATAAAAAACGTGCTTTCCTCTAGACACGATGGGGGGGGGTACAATCTCCTTGCCATTTCGCAGGTGCGGGATGGCAAGGAGATTTTTTTATGAAGAGAATTGTATCTTTTGTCGGAGGCGCGCTTGCAGCGGTTTCTGCCGCCGTGCTTGTTTCGTGCAATGATGCGCCCAGCTATGATGCCCGCACTGACACGGTAATCAATTTGGATGCGCCGAGCGTTTCGGCGAAGGCATATCCCGGCGTGAACTACATTTCGTGGGCGCCGGTTGTCCATGCTGACACGTACATCGTCTACCGTGCGGCGGAAGGCAAAAAGGACGTGGTTATTTTGGAGGCGTACGGCTGCGAATGTATTGATGCCGTGTCCTACGGAAACATGCTTGTTGACGGCGTAACATACACCTACTATGTCGAAGCTACGACGTCCAAAACGGCAGGTTCGATAACTTTTACGGACGAGAACGGAAACGACGTTACGATGGACGGCGAGCCGCTCGCCCGGCAGGTGTATTTGGGGAATTCCCGCGGCAGCGCGTCCGTAAAGGCGGTCGTTCCGGCACCAGGAACATCAGTGTTCTCGCTGGACGGCAGCTACACCAAGGACGCGTTCGCGGTGAGCAAGGCTGAGCTCAAGGACGGCGGTATATGGCTGTCGTTCCCGGCGGCGGCCGGCTTCAGGTACAGACTGTACACTGTCGATGCAACTGCACAATGGGGCGACACTGCTGGCGGAACCAAATATCAAAGTTTGTACGATGCGACAGTATATCAGGCGCGCTTTATTGACAGCTATACGGCGGTCGCAAAGGTGCCGGTGATGGAGGCCGGCGACAAGACAGTCGTCATCAAGGTTGCGTCTTGTTCCGATTTGTATGAGCCTGAATTTATCGATACCAACATCACAGTGCCGGTGGATTCGATGACGGAGCTGGCAGTGACGCAGACGGTGTCCGCTGTGTATTTGAATGCGGAGGTTGCGCGCATTTCATGGAAGCCCGCGGTTCTTGCAGGCGGCGCCGCCGCGAAGCCGGAATTCTACAAGGTATACCGCAAGGAAATCAGTGGAGACGGTTCGTATGTGGAAGTTGCGGGCGTCAAGAGCGGCGAATTCGCTTCGGAATATGGAAATCAAACCGCAACCCTCTATTACGTTGATGACACGGTTCCGAACAACACTGTGCCCTACCAATACTATATCGTGCTTACTGACGGCATATCGTTCGGGCAGATGCAGCAGAAGTATTTGGGCGTGTATGAGTATAATACGGTTCAGGAATCGTCGGCTTATGTATCTGTTTCCAATGCAAGCTGTGTTGCCAGCGATGACGACAACAGAGCTAACGACATTCAGCTTGGTTTTTCCTACTATGCGAATGATACGGCAGGGCTTGCCATTTATTGGGCGTCTGTGTTGAAAGTCGGTGAAAGCGATGGTACATATGAAGTGGGTGCATGGACATCTGTTCTGCCCACATCGTTCAGCGGCTACAGCGGTACGGTGCTTCTGAAAGACATGAAAGCAGGCAAGTATATATTCAAACTGGTGTCGCAGGATGAAGGCAAGAGGCCTGTCGAAGCTTTGAGCAGTGTCGTCACTGTAAATTGACAGGACGCACAGTGATGTGCTGGCGGCGGCGCGTGGCTTCATGTGCCGCCGCTTTTTTTTAACGGACGGCGCCTGCTGCTGCCTGCGGCGCGGGAACTTGCATTTGCCATATAATAAGGATAAAATGGCAGCTATGAAAGCATCACAAACAATCATTTCAACGTTGCGGGATTCTCCGTCGGACGCGGTCATTGCGAGCCACCAGCTCATGATGCGCGCCGGACTTATCAGAAAACTGGGAAACGGACTGTATTCATATATGCCGCTCGGACTGCGCGCGCTGCGCAAAGTTGAGGCGATTATCCGCGAGGAGCTGGACGCCGCGGGGCTTTTGGAAATGAAGCCGACGGTCGTCGTTCCGGGGGATGTCTGGAAGGAAAGCGGCCGCTGGGAGAAGATGGGCGCCGAACTGCTGCGCGTCAAGAACCGCGGCGGGCAGGATATGGTTGTCAGTCCGACGGCGGAGGAGGCGTTCACGGCGCTGATACGCGACGGGCTGACCAGCTACAAGCAGCTTCCGTTCATCGTCTATCAAATCAACACGAAGTACCGCGACGAAATCCGTCCGCGCTACGGCGTCATGCGGGGGCGCGAATTCATCATGATGGACGCGTATTCGTTCAACGCCGACCAGAAGTCGCTGGACGAGTCATATGAGAAGTGCGCCGCGGCGTACCGCCGGATTTTCAAGCGCATGGGGCTTTCCACGATTTCCGTCAAGGCGGACACGGGCGCGATGGGCGGTTCCGGCTCGGAGGAATTCATGGTGGAGAGCGCGGTCGGCGACGACACGCTGATCCTGTGTCCGGACTGCGGATATGCGGCGAATGTCGAGAAGGCGGCGTGCCGGCCGGACGTGGCGACGGACAAGGACGGAAATCCGCAGGTTCGGACGGACGCCGCGATTGAAACGGTCTCCTGTCCGGGCGTCGAGTCGATTGCCAGCATGGAGGAATTCTTCAAGATGCCGGGACGGCAGTTCATCAAGGTGCTGATTTACAAGGTGTGCAACTGCGCGCTTGATTTGTCCGCGGCGCCCGGCGGAGCGTCGTTCCGGCGGGAGGAAGGCGGTGCGGCGGGAGCGCCGTACTATCCGGCAAGCTTTTTTGCCGTCGCCATCCGCGGCGACTTGGACGTCAATGAGGCGAAGCTTGCCGCGGCGCTCAAGGCGAGCAGCGTGGAGCTGGCGGACGAGGCGGACGTCGTCGCCTATTCCGGCGCGCCGCACGGCTTTGTCGGGCCGGTCAATTTGACGAAGCTTCCGCTGTTCGCGGACGAGAGCGTGATGGTTCGGAACGGGGACGGCTCCTTCGAGGCGCGCGTCCATGATGCGGTAACTGGCGGCGGCAAAAAGGATGTCGACAACATGCACGTGGAGCCGGGGCGCGACTTCGTGCCGTTCATGACCGGCGACGTCCGCACGGTGAAGCCGGGCGACCGCTGCCCGGAGTGCGGCGCGGAGCTGTACACGAAGAAAGGCAATGAGCTTGGACATATCTTCAAGCTCGGCGACAAGTACACGAAAAGCATGAATGTTACGTTCCTTGACGAGAACGGCGTGCAGCAGACGCCGATTATGGGCTGCTACGGAATCGGCGTTGACCGGACGCTTGCGTCCATCATCGAAGAGCATCACGACAAGGACGGCATCATCTGGACGATGAGCACGGCGCCGTACCATGTCGCGGTGGTTCCTGTCAAATACGAGGGCGCGATGAAGGAGCATGCCGACCGGATTTACAGCAGCCTTTCCGCGTCCGGCGTCGAAGTGCTGCTTGACGATCGGAACGAGCGTCCCGGCGTCAAATTCAAGGACATGGACTTGCTGGGAATTCCTGTGCGGATTGTCGTCGGCGAGAAGAATCTGCCGAACGTCGAAATCAAGCTCCGTTCTGAAACGGAAGCGTCGCTGGTTCCGGCGGACGAGGCGGCGGCGGCGGCGGAAGCCATCGTCCGGGAAAAGCTTGCGGAGCTGGATGCCTGATGAAGCACACTGATTTTGTTCGGAACTGGCTGCTGCGGCTCGCCCTGCATCTGTGCGCCGCAGCCCTTTTTGCGCTTCCCGGATTTTCGCCGCTTGTCAGCGATATGTCCGGCGAATATGTCTATTACCGCGACAACACGTTCGGGCGCGAGTCGTATATCGGCTTCCTCATGTATGACGAGGGAACGTACGCCGCCCGATATGCGGCGCCTGCGGTCGCCGCAAAGAAGCTGCCGGCGCAGTCTGTCGAGATTCTGATTACGATTGATGCGGGCTTGCCGCATTTTGAAATGACCGGCGAGCGGATTGTCTCTCCGCCGTCAGCCGACGACCGGGAAATCATCAATTATCTGCACACGCTGATGTATGAATTCCATGCGCGCCGGGTGAAGGCGGGGGCGGTTGATGAATCGAATGTCGTTTTCCGTAAAAATGGAAATTTCCTGCGTTCCGGGCTGGCGCTGGCGGAAGACTTCGCGCAGTTCGGCGGCGATGTAACGGTGATTTATGATTATTTGGTTCCGATTTTCAACATCAAGGCGGTCGAACGGAAGCCGGGCAGGCCGGATTTTTATGTTGTGACTGCCGGGCGGCTTGCCTCGTCAGAAGATACGGCGTTCGATGATTTTTTCGGATTTCCGGCAAGGTACAATGACAACCGCCATGTCTTTCAAAAGCCGCGCGGCCGCGGGACGGAGGCTGTCGTGATGCCGGACGGCCAGCGATTTGAGCTGGATTCCCGATGGTCGCAGTCAATGGAAAATCTCTGGCTGTGCGGAGATGCGGCGCTGCTTTCCGCAGGGAGCATTTCTGGCTTGACGCTTCCAAAATCCAACGGAACGTCCGGGCCTGCTGCGCTGGATGCGTTTCCATTTGTCGAACCGTTCTTGCTCCGCCAAATGCTGCTGAGTTCCGGCAGCTCGTACGTGAACTGGAGCAGCCTCGTCCTGTCCGGCTTGGAAAACGCGGAACGCTCCTGCCTGATTTCTGCCGTCTTTTACCAGCCGAAGAGCGGGAACATCACGCAGTCCGCGCGGGTTCTGACGCCCGCCGGTTCGGACGGCTATTATTTTCTGACGATGACAGTGTTCTACAACATTTATACGAAGAACAAGAACTATTTCGAAGCAATCTTAAAGTCGTATTCCATCGAGCCGCCTGAGCCGCACGGATTGCAGTAGCAGGATTTCATGGACAACAGTTTCAACGCGAAAATCCGGCTGTTCATCACAATCTGCTGCTTCTGCTATTCCGTGGTGCTGTTTTCATCGAGCAGCAAGGATTCCGCGGGCAGATATTTGGGACTGTCGGAATTCTTCTTGGGATTGTGGAATCTGTTCGACGCGCTTCAAGAAATTTTGAAGAATATTTTGTTCAGCGACCCGAACTACATCCTGCTGTTGCAGTCGTTGATTTACGTTGTGGCGGAATTTGCGTGCGTCTCTGCGCTCCTCTTCGTAAAGCGGCTGTTCGTTCTGGAGGATTCCGACAGGAAGCGGCGGACATACGCAGTGTTCTTGTTCCCGCTGTTCATGATCCTGCTTGTTGCCGTGTTCGTTTTGTTCACGCACGGCAATCCGTTCTTGAAGACGGGCGGATATCCCGGTTCCAACGACTTTTTCCTCTGGGGCTATTATTATCCGAAGCGCCCGCTGTATTATGTCCACTGCGTCTATTGCTATGCGGTTCTGGCGCTGTCGGTTTCCTTGGTCCTGCGCCACTGCGTTTCCGGCTTCCGTGAGAACAAGCGGATCCTGCTGTTTGTCGCCGTCTGCCTTGTCGTCTTCATTCTGCCCAGCGTGTACAAGGTGTTTTTCGCCAATTCTTCGATTTCGCAGCGGATAGAGCTGCCGGTTCTTTTCGACGCGTTCTGCATTTTCTTTGCCACGACCGGCGCGTTCCTTGCCTTGCATTTTGACTTCAACGAACGGAGCGTGTCGATGTGCAAGAACCAGATGTATGAATCGCTGCGGCTTCCGATTTTTGTGTTCAACAAGGACGAAAAAATTCTCCACGTGAATGAATTTGCGTGGAAATTCCTGCAAACCTATAAAATTTCCATCCGGAAGTTTGACGCCATTACGGCAGTCTTTCCGAAAGAATCGCTCCAAGTGCTGGGAATTCCAGATGCCGCTTCCAAAAATGCGGAATTCTATTTTTCCGGCGTGCAGGACAGGAGCCTGTACCATGGACGGAAGATTGACATTGCGGGCGGCGCGAACCGCAGCATCGGCTCATACGTCATTCTGTCGAAGATTGATTTTTATACGGGCATCATCCGCCAGCTGGAAAAAGCCGCATACACCTGCGAGGTGACTGGATTTCGGAAGCGGGACGCATTTGAGCATTTGATTAGCGGCGAACTGCAAAAGCATTCGGAAACTGTCTGCGTTGTCTTTGCGGCGGTGAAGGGGCTTTCCAAGCTGAACGAATCCATCGGACTGAAAAAGACGGACATGTACATCAAGAAATTTTCGCTGATCCTGCGCTCATCGTTGGACGATGTGCTGTCCCGCGACGGTGCGGCGTGCGCATCGCCGGAAATCTTCCGGCTGGCGGGTTCGCTGTTCGGATTCTTGCTTCCGATTTCAGCGGAAGCGGAAATTCCGCTGGTTTTCAAGGAAGTGCGCGCGGGATGCAGCCGCTTTTCCAAAAATAAGGCCGCCGCCCTGCTGTGTTCGTTGGGCTATTCCGTGGCGTCCGGCACGCGGAACAGCGTTGACGCTGTGTTCCAGAAAAGCTATCAGAATATGCTGTTGGACGGGTCTGCGCATCCGGCGCAATCGCGGGCGCCGCTCCGTTCTCCCGGCGGGAAGGCGGAGGAGCCGTCCGCCGTACAGCCGCAGGAGCAGGACGCTGCGGATTAGAAGCTCAGGCGGGTGAGCGGCGAGCCGATCCACTGGCCTTCGCTGCCGAGGTATTCTTTTTTTACGCCTTCGATGAGGAACTGGACGCTTTTGACCGTCGGGAATTCCGTGGCGGTGTAGACAATCTGCATGAGCTGCGCGATGTAGCCTTCCACGCCGACCGAATTGAATTCAAAATTTTCGTTGAAGTTGAGCGTCGCGACGCCGTCTTTGACCGATGCGCCCAACAGCTTTGTTCCGGCGGGAATGAGCGACATTCCGTTCTTGCTTTTTTCCGAAGGGAGCGGGCCGTCGATGAGCGCGTTGATGGCGTCAGTGAGCGGAGCGTTGCTTTTCGGCATCGCGCGCTTGAACAGCTTGCGGCTGACCGTTCCATCAGAATCAATGACGACAAAATAGAGCGAAACTTCCATTTGCTGCGCGCGCGGCGGTTCCGATGCCGCGGCTGGCGGAACGGCGGGCTTTTCCAGCTCCGTTCGTTTTGCGGCGGCTGGCGGCTCGGGCTTTTGCGAGGACGGCTCTTCGTCATCGCGCGGATTGGGAGGGAGGACTCCTTCGGGAGCCGCCGGCTTTGCCGGAATTTCTGTGTCCGTCCGCGCGTCCGGCGGCGTCTGCGTGCGTTCTGCCGTTTTGGGCAGCAGGTCGATTTCAAATTGTTCCGGTACGGCTTCGTCTTCCTGCGGCATCGGATAGTTCTTGACGAATTCCGGCGTTGTTCCGAAGACTCTGTTGAAAAAGTCCGTCTTCTGCAAGTTGGAGACGATGTTGTCCTTCTTCACAAAAAAAACGATGAGCATGACGAGCAGGAACAAAAACCAGCAGGCGACAATCAGTCCGGTATTCTTCTTTTTCTTTTCAGGCATGGTGGATTAAGTATAAAGTATGCGTAGTTTATTATCAACTGTTGTATTTTGGGGTGTTTTGGGGAGAGAACACCCCGCTACTTTCGGAGCGGGGGTGTTCCCTCCCCAAGCCCCTCCCTTTCCCCAGCACGACTAGGGCTGCCGCCCTTAGAACCTGCTTTTTGGGAGAGGCGGGAGCAGCGGCGCCGCAGAAAAAGAGGGCGCGGTGCCGCTGCGTTTGCCTGCGCGCTCAGCGGAGCGCCTGGTTGATTGCCGCGGCCGCCTTCCGTCCTTCGCCCATGGCGAGGATGACGGTCGCCGCGCCGAGGACGATGTCGCCGCCAGCCCAGACGTTCGCCTTGGACGTCGCCAGCGATTCGTTGACGACGATGTGTCCCTTTTTGTCGGCTTCCAGGCCGTCCGTCGTCTTGACGAGCAGCGGATTGCTTCCGTTTCCGAGCGCGACGATCATTGCGTCGCAGGAAATGTCGTGCTCGCTGCCCGGAATTGCGACCGGACTGCGCCGTCCCGATTCGTCCGGCTCGCCGAGCTCGTAGCTCAGCACGCGGACGCCGCAGACTTTTCCGTCGCTGTCGCCGAGGATTTCGACGGGATTTTCAAGGAAGCGGAAGACGACGCCTTCCTCTTCCGCGTGCGCGATTTCTTCAATGCGCGCCGGCATTTCCGCCCGCGTGCGGCGGTAGATGACGGAAACTGTTTCCGCGCCAAGCCGGAACGCCATGCGCGCCGCATCCATCGCGACGTTTCCGCCGCCGACGACGCAGACATGCTTTGCTTCGTACAGCGGAGTTGCGGCGCGCGCGCGGTCGTAGCCTTTCATAAGGTTCGCGCGGGTCAGGTATTCGTTCGCGCTGAAGACGCCGATGAGGTTTTCGCCCGGAATGTTCATGAATTTCGGAAGCCCCGCGCCGGTGCCGACGAAGGCGGCGTCAAAGCCTTTTTCTTTGAGCAGCTGGTCGAGCGTGTCCGTCCGACCGACGAGGAAGTTCAGCTCGAAGCGGACTCCCATCTTCTTGAGGTTGTCGATTTCCTCTTGGACGATTGATTTCGGCAGGCGGAATTCCGGGATGCCGTACATCATGACGCCGCCGGCCTTGTGGAACGCCTCGAACACCGTTACTTCATGCCCGGCGCGCGCGCAGTCGGCGGCGACTGTAAGCCCCGCCGGGCCGGAGCCGATGACTGCGACCTTCCTGCCGGTCGCGGGCGCGATTTCCGGCATCGTCACCTGGTTGTTCTCCCGCTCCCAGTCGGCGGCAAAGCGTTCCAGCCGCCCGATGGAGACAGCCTTTTCCGCTGACTTGAATGTCTTGCCGACGGTGCATTTTCCCTGGCACTGGCGCTCCTGCGGGCAGACGCGTCCGCAGATTGCCGGCAGCAGGCTTGTCTCCTTGATGATGTCCACCGCCTTCTTGAATTCGCCTTTCGCGATTTCCGCGATGAATTCGGGAATCTGGACGTTGACCGGGCAGCCGGAGACGCACGGCCTGTTCTTGCATTGCAGGCATCGTGTCGCTTCAACAACCGCCTGCTCCGCCGTGTAGCCGAGCGCCACTTCGTCCATCTGGCGCGCGCGCGCCTTCGGCTCGCGGCTGGGCATTTCCTGCTGCGGCACCGCCATGCGGTCTTTCGGAGAAAGCGCGCCCGCCGCCAGCTTGTCCTGAATCTTCTTGTATTCCGCCCTGCCGATTTCGGCAAGCTGTTCCTTTGTCTTATGTTCTTCCATTGCTGTCTCCCGGATTAGTTGTTCTGCGCGCCGGCGAGCGTGTCCGCCTGCGCCTCCAGCCGGCACTTGTGGAAGTCGTCCTGCTCGCGCGCCTTGAACGATTTCATGCGCATCATCATGTTGTCGAAGTCGACTTTGTGTCCGTCGAATTCCGGGCCGTCCACGCAGACGAATTTTGTTTCGCCGCCGACGTTCACGCGGCAGCCGCCGCACATTCCTGTTCCGTCAATCATGATGGTGTTCAAGGAGACGGTCGTCGGAACGTTGTACGGCTCCGTCGTCTTGCAGCAGAACTTCATCATGATGGGAGGGCCGATGGCGACGACTTCCGCGGGCGGACACTGCGATTCGCAGAATTCCTTGAGCGGCTCCGTAACAAGCCCCTTGCGTCCTGCCGAGCCGTCGTCGGTCATAACGATGACTTCGTCGGCGGTCCGGCGCATTTCGTCCTCAAAAATCAGCAGATCCTTGTTGCGCGCGCCCATAATCATGATGACTTTGTTTCCGACGGCCTTGTGCGCCTGCACAATCGGATAGCACGGCGCGACGCCGATTCCGCCGCCGACGCAGATGACGGGCGCGTCCTTTTTTTCGATGATGGAGGGATTGCCGAGCGGTCCGAGCAGGGCGGCAAGCTCTTCGCCGGGATTCTTCTGCGCAAGCTTGTATGTCGTTGCGCCGACAGCCTGAAAGACGATGGAAATCCAGCCTTCCGCCGCATCCGTATCCGCAATGGTGAGCGGAACGCGTTCTCCGAATTCCGCATCAATCTGCACGATTATGAATTGCCCGGCCTTGCGGTTGCGGGAAATTTCCGGCGCCGTTATCTTCATGTAATAGACATCGGTAGACAACTGCCGTTTTTCAAGAATCTGAAACATACGCCATCCTCGTTATTAGGTATGAAAAATAGTTTACTATAATGAATGCAAATCGTCAATTTGAGGAAGGCGCGCCGCCGCTAGAAGCCGAGGGCGACGCTGACGAACGCGCCGGCGCCGGTTCCTTTGAAGCTGTTTGCGAAATTCGCTCCCTGCACGGATGCGCCGATGTTCAGCTCCAGGACGCGCAGGTTGAGCATGACGCCCGCCTCGTGCTTGAACACTTGGTCGTAATAGGAC
>CAMWPF010000011.1 GCA_947176045.1 uncultured Treponema sp.
GGTAAAAAGGTTTCTGTATGTCCCGTTAGATACGGAGGCCGCTTTCATATCAGATTATCCATGATAGGGGTGTTTTATGTACGCACTTGTTGAATATAAGGGCAAGCAGTATAAGGCTGAAAAAGGCGCTGTTATTACGGTTGACAAGCTGGACGCTGAAAAAGGCTCGAGGATTGATATTGATTCCGTCCTGCTTGTCAGCGACGGCGAGAAGGTGTCTGTCGGCGCGCCGTATGTGAAGGGGGCGAAAGTGCAGGTTGTCGTAGAGGATTCCTTCCGCGACAAGAAGGTCATCGTCTTCAAGTACAAGTCCAAGAAGGATTACCACCGGACGATCGGACACCGCCAGCATTATACAAATGTCCGCGTTGAGGAGATCGTCGTCGCATAATGATTTCTGTGCGGCTTGTGCGGGAGGCGGACGGTGCGTTCGTTTCCTGTACGGCGGACGGACATTCCGGGTATGCGGAGCCGGGGTCCGACATCGTGTGCAGCGCGGTTTCCGTCCTGATCAGAACGGCGGCGCGCGTCCTTTCGGAGATGGAAGGGGTAGAGCTTGGTTCCAACACAGGCGGGCGAGGACACGCGGATTTTTTTGTCAAGACGGCAGGATGCGCCTTGGAGGCGAAGCGGTGCTTGGTATTTGCCGGAAGGTTTCTGGCGGCGGGATTAGATTCCATCGCAAAGGAATTTCCTAAGCATCTTGAATTGCTGAATCAAACAGTTTGATAGGAGTATAATATGGGAAGAACGAGAGGCGGTAGCGGCGCAAAGAACGGTCGTGATTCCAACCCGAAGAATCTGGGAGTCAAAAGGTACGGCGGAGAGCTGGTGACAGCCGGATCAATCCTTGTGAAGCAGCGCGGCACAAAATTCTATCCCGGCGACAATGTGCGCAGGGCGGGTGACGACAGTTTGTTTGCGACTGCGGACGGAACGGTCGTGTATCATGAGCGCATGAACAGAAAGTATATTTCCATTGCGCCGGTACAAGCGTAACGAGGATTTTTCTTCTGGATATGAAACTGCCCGGTTCGGATCTTTCGTGCCGGGTATTTTTTTTGCTTCCTTTCCGACAGCGACGAGGTTTTTATGATACAGTTTGCCGATGAAGCGGTCATCGAAGTGCATTCCGGCAAGGGCGGCAACGGCTGCATCGCGTTCCGCCGGGAAAAATACATTCCCCATGGCGGGCCGAACGGCGGCGACGGCGGCAAGGGCGGCGATGTCATATTCTGCGTCAAGCGCAATATGCGGACGCTTTCCCGGCTGCGGCACCGGCGGGTCTTTAAGGCGAAGAACGGCGGCGACGGCATGGGATGGAACAAATTCGGCAGGGACGGAGAGGACGTCGTCATCTGCGTCCCTCCGGGAACGACAATCCGCGACTACGAGACGGGCGAGCTGATCCATGATTTTACGAACGAATCGGAGGATGAGCGGATCGTCCTGCTGGAAGGCGGCAAGGGCGGCTGGGGAAACGTGCATTTCAAGTCGTCGACGAACCAGGCGCCTCGGTATGCGCATGCCGGAACGCCCGGCGAAATGCGCACGCTCCGGCTCGAACTGAGCGTCATGGCGGACGTAGGGCTTGTCGGATTTCCGAACGCCGGAAAGTCGTCGCTGCTTACGGCGTTCACAAACGCCCGTCCGAAGATCGCGCCGTATCCGTTTACGACGAAGATTCCGAATCTGGGCGTCCTCCGCGTGGATGACGAGCAGGACATCATCATTGCGGACATTCCGGGAATCATCGAAGGCGCTTCGGAAGGAGTGGGGCTTGGATTTGATTTCTTGAAGCATATTTCCAGGACGGCGTGCCTTTTGTTCATGATCGACTGTTCTGACGAGTCATACCGTTCGGCGTACGGAACGCTTTGTGCGGAGCTTGCGTCCTATTCTGCGGCCCTGATGGAAAAGCCGCGCATCGTCCTCTGCAACAAAATCGACGTGGAGGGCGCGGAGCGGAATGCGGCGGATGTTGTTGAGGAAATCCGCCGGACTGAGCCGGACACTGTTGTCATCCCCGTTTCCGTTCAGAACCGCATCGGCATGGAGGACGCCCGGCGCGCCATTGTCGCCCTTGTGAATGGATGCGGGGACGGTTCTGGAATTTCCGCACAGCCGTGTTCAGACTTCCTCAAGACCCGTTCGGTGGACGAGGATAGGGAAGTCCAGTATCCGGGCAGCGAGCAATGAGGATCGCGATTTTGGGCGGAAGCTTCAATCCGCTGCACATCGGGCATTGCATGCTTGCCGACACGGTGGCGCAGGAATTGGGCTATGACCGGGTTCTGTTCGTTCCGGCGTTCATCCCGCCGCACAAAGAAATGAGGGGCGCTGTTCCTGCGGCGGATCGGCTTGCCATGATCGAACGCTTTTGCGCGGACAGCCGGGACGGCGGCGGGCCGCGCTTTTTTGCGGAGGACTGCGAAATCAGGCGCGGCGGCGTTTCGTATACGCTGGACACGTTGCAGTATATACTCGGAGCGTATGCTTCGGAGCTGGACGGAAAGCCCGGCCTCGTCATGGGGCAGGAGGTTGCGGCGCAGTTCGGGAAGTGGCATTGCGCTGCCGAAGTGGCGGCGGCGGCGGACTTGATCCTTGCGCGGCGGCACCCTGATGCGAACAGGATTGCGGTCGCAGGATTTGAAAACCGTCCGGCTGAAGGGTATGCGGATGATTTTGCGGACGGCGGACTTGGATGCGGCTTCGCGTGGCCGCATCGGATGCTGGAAAATCCCGTCCTTCCCGTCTCTTCGACGGAAATCCGCGCGCGGATAGCGCAGGGGAAAAGCTGGCGCTACCTTGTTCCTGACGCTGTTTTCCGATATATTAGGGAGCGTCATTTTTATGAATGCGCGGAGGGATGGTGATGGCGCCTCATGCGGACAGGCGGAACATTCTGCGGCTGGCTGAAAAAGTCCGCCGGCATGCGAAGGAGTCGGTTTCAAAATCGCGCTACAGGCATTCCGTCCGGACGGCGGAAACGGCGGTCCGCCTGTGCCTGAGGTACGGCTTGGACGAGGATTCCGGGTATCTTGCAGGCATCGCCCATGATATGTGCAAGGATTGGAGCGCTCCGCTGCTTTTGAAGGCCGCCGCTCAGGACGGAGCGCCCATTTCTTCGCTGGAGTGGGAGGAGCCTGCGTTCCTGCACGGACGCGCGGCGGCGGTTTTGCTGCGGACGAAGTTCGGCGTGGACGACGAGGATGTCATTGAAGCGGTCGCGGTGCACACGTTCGGAAGGATCGGCATGTGTCCGCTTGCAAAGGCGGTGTACATTGCGGATAAAATTGAGCCGGGACGGGATTGCAGTTCGGAGTCCGCGCTGACCCGGCTTTTGGAGCTGGATTTGGACGGACTTTTGAAGAAAATCCTTTCAGACGGCATCTGTTTTTTGAAGGAAAAGGGGAAGGCGGTGGCTCCAGAATCAGAACAGCTTCTGGAATCGCTTCGCTGAAGGAGTGGTATGCAAAGGCGCCGTTTGAGGGACGAGCAGAAAGGGATTCTGCTTCTGGCATCGATGTTCGCAATTGTTGTGGCAGCAGTCGTTTATTTTTCCATCCTGTTCCGTACTGACACTGTCTCCGAACTGATTTCGGAGGACAACATCATGCGCGTCCTTTTTGTTGTTGACGACGGGGATCAGAACGCTCTTTTTTCTGCCGTCCTGATTTATTATCCGGTCTCTAAAAAGGCGGCGGTCGTCAATATTCCGGGAAATACCGCCGGCATTTATCAAAGCATCGGGCGGGTCGACAGGATTGATACAATTTATCGGGAGAAGGGGCTGGAGACGTACAAAAGCGATGTCGAAAGCCTTGTCGGCGTTACGATTCCGTTTTCGATAGTCGTTCATTTCGCCGACTTTGTCCGCCTCGTCGATATGCTGGGCGGAATGCGGGTGTTCATCGCGGCGCCGGTCGATGTGGTTTCGGAGGAAGGCGAGCGCTGGCTCCTGCCGTCGGGCGCGGTGACGTTGGACGGCGACAAGGCCGCCATGTACCTGCGGTACCGGCTGCCGGAGGAAGGCGACGCCGATGTTCAAGAACGCTACCGGAAGGCGGCTGTCGGATTTTTTACGATGCTCCATGAGCGGCGCAGCTTCATTTTCGGAAAAAGCCGGAATTTCCTGCCGTTCTACAAGCGGATGTCCTTCAACCTGTCGGACTTTGACGATTCGTTTGAGCTGATGTCGCTGCTTTCCGATGTGGATTCCGATACCATCATCGAACAGTCTGTCATGGGCAGCGTCAGGATCATGGACGGTCAGCCGCTGCTGTTTCCTCGGGAGAACGGCGCGTTCATCAAGGATGCGGTCAAGCAGAGTACGGGGATGCTCCTTTCCAACAGCGGGACGGAGGCGAGCCGCATCTATGTTCTGGAAATTCAAAACGGCACGACGGTGCAGGGGCTTGCCCACAACACGTCGATTATTTTCCAAGGGGCGAGCTATGACGTTTTGAGCGCCGTCAATGCGGATTCAAATGATTACGAGGAGACGGTGATTATCGACCATATTGGAAATGCGGAGGTGGCGGGCATGATAGGTTCGTTCATCCATTGCGACAACATCATCGAAGATACGGTCGATGTTGAGGATGGGGAAGTGTACGCAAGCGCGGACGTTGACTTTACAATCATTCTTGGAAAGGATTTTGACGGAAGGTATGTCCGCGCTTCCCGATAGGGACGGAATGCTTTGGGACTGTGCGGCTTGCCGAAAACAAGAGGAGGAAGAAATGCAGGAGCGCTCTTTGGAACAGAAGGCGGCAGATATTGCGGCGATTTTAGAGGAAGGAAAGGGACGAGATGTCGTCGTGCTGGATGTTTCGCAGCTGAACAGCTGGACTGACTATTTTGTGATTGCGACAGTCACCAGCTCCGCGCATTGGCAGGGGCTGTACCGGCAGGTGCAGGAATATGCGCAGGACGCCGGCTTGGAAATTCATAAGACGAACAGGAGATCTCCTTCCGGCGACGATTGGAATCTAATCGACCTCGGCCCGATTGTCGTGCACCTTATGTCGGAAAGCGCGAGGAGCTTTTACGATTTGGAGAAGCTGTGGCATTCGGGCAGGCTGCTTGAACGCTGCAACTCGGCGGAACAGAAATAGCGGCTACTCGTCCTCGTCGAAGAAGTCCTCTTCGTCGTCGACGAGATCGTCTCCGCTGTTGTACAGCAGATCGTATCCGTCTTCCGCTTCGACATCATCATACGGCTCGTCGATGTCGTAGTCGTCTTCAAACGCCTCCTCGTAGTTTTCCACATCATCGTCGAATTCATCCAAGTCCTCATCGGGCTCGTCGTCGGCAAAGTCGTCGTCATATTCATCGTCGATTGACAAAGGCTCAAACAGTTCGTCTTCCAGAAACATAGTGTCTCCTAACGTGAATTTCGGGTAAACTCCAACGCGACAAGTGTAAATGAGAGCGATTTTTCCGTCAACTGGTTTTTTCAGATTTCTCAGAGGACTGCGGAAAAATGAACCGCCTGATGCGGACGCTGTTTTTGTCCGCGGTGCGTCGGGTGCAGGAGGCGGGTTCCGTTCCAAAGTATGTTGACATTACTGCTGAAATCAGTATAATTATTTTGCGTATGTTGACAGAAGTCCATGAATTTGCGTATGCCAAGGTGAACCTTGGGCTGCGGGTGCTTCCGCGGCGCGCGGATGGATTTCATGGCATCGAGGGCATCTTCCAGACGGTCGGCCTTGCGGACGAATTGATTGTCCGCCTGACGGATGGGTATGGAGGGTGCGATGTTTCCTGCGAAGGCTTTCCGCTTCCGCAGGAAAATACGGTGGTGTCGGCATACCGTGCGTTTTGCAGTTCAACCGGAGAGAGAGTCCGCTCGGTGAGGGTGGAGGTTATCAAGCATATTCCCGCAGGCGGCGGTTTGGGCGGAGGTTCCTCTGACGCGGCCGCGCTTGTGAGGGCGCTTCGGAAATTGAACGGAATTACGCTTTGCGGCAGCCAGCTCGACCGGATTGCCGCAGAAGTCGGTAGTGACGTGTTCTTCTTTCTGCATTGCGATGAAACTGGCGGCGGATGCGCGGTGGTTTCTGGTCGCGGCGAGATTGTGAGGAACATTCGGAGGCGTCCGGATATATGCTTTGTCTTGGTTTTTCCGGATGTCCATAGTTCGACAAGAGATGCTTATGCACTTGTTGACGGACAGCTTGCTGCGGAGGACGGCGGAACATATCCGGCGTTCGGCAGTCTGGAATCTGTTTACCGTTCGTCCGTTTCGGAATGGAATTTCGTGAACAGCTTCACGCCTGTCATGACGGCAGCATACCCGGAAATAGATAAGGCGCTTCAGGGCGTACGCGGAAGCGGCGCTTTGTATTCTGAAATGTCTGGCTCCGGAGCAACAGTTTTCGGCGTTTTCGTCTCGGAAAAAGAGGCGCGGAATGCCGCCGACGTACTTGCAAACAGGGGATTCCGATGCGCGGTTGCGCGTTGACTTCCTTGGAAAATATCGGCTCTGAGTTACGGAGGAAGGCTTATGCAGATTACGGAGTTGCGGATTCGCAAGGTCGAGGACGAAGGGAAGCTTCGCGCTTATTGTACGGTGACGTTTGACAACTGCTTTGTTGTTCATAATGTGAAGATTATAGAAAGTCAGGGTGGCTTGTTCATTGCGATGCCGAGCCGGAAGACAGGGAACGGAGAGTACAAGGATGTCGCCCATCCGATCAGCCCCGAATTCAGAAATGAACTGCAGGGAAGGATTTTGGATGAGTTTGCTGCAGGTCATATTGAATCGTCCTATAACGGGGATTGATTCTGTTGATATAGTTTGAATTGGGACGTCGGCAAGCGGTAAGCCCCCGGCTTTTGGTGCCGGTATTCCACAGGTTCGAATCCTGTCGTCCCAGAAAATTATAAATTTGGTAAGTGTGTAAGGAGATCCTAAAATTATGGATAAACTTGTAATCAATGCTGCGACACGCAAGACGACTGGCAAGAAGGCTGCGAGATCGATGCGTGCCGCCGGTCAGATTCCTGCGGTGATTTACAATTCAAAAGGCGAATCCACGATGCTGGAAGTGAATGCTGTTGAATTCAACAAGGTATGGCGTGCAATCACTCCGACGACGACAATCGAACTGAAGATTGATGGCGGAGAAGGCAGGACGGCGCTGATCAAGGATACAGAATACAATATCCGCACTGATCAGGTGCTCCATGCTGACTTTTTTGAGCCTGCTGAAGACAAGAAGATTACGGCGGTCATGAAGGTGCAGTATACGGGAACTCCTGCCGGAGTTCTCAAGGGCGGCTTCATGCTCAAGCATCTGCCGGTCGTCAAGATCCAGGCTGTCGCGGCGCATTTGCCGGAGCGCATTGTTGCCGATGTTTCCGCGCTGAACATCGGCGACTCCTTCAAGGTGAAGGACTTGCAGTTGAGCGACGGCATCGACGTCCTTTCTGACGGCGAGGCGGCGCTTGCAAGCGTCTCTCCGGCGCGCTGAGGCGGAAGCTGTACTTTTCTGGGCTGCTTGTTGGCAGCCCTTGTTTGTTTTAAACGAATTGGATGAATCTGTGGAATGAAGAAAGCGGCTTTTGACTGCGGCTTGAATCAGTTTGAGAAGCACCTCCTTGAAAACCTGCGCTCCTGCGGCGTGGATGTGGAGCAGTATGCAGCGTCGGGGGAGTGTCTCGGCGCGGCGGTTTCCGGTGGCGCTGATTCTGTCTCCCTGCTTGCGGCGCTTGCAAAAATCATGGGCCGCCTGCATGGAAGACTTGCCGTTGTTACCGTGAACCACAACCTCCGTGCGGCGGAAGAGTCGGCGGGAGACGTCCGATTTGTAGAGGAATTATGCGCGGAGCTGCAAGGCTGCGGCGCATCCATTGCTGTCTGCGTCAAGACGCTGGCGGCGGGGAGCGTTCATTCAGCGGCAAAGTCGCGGGGAAGGGGCGTCGAGGAGGCGGCGCGCGCGCTGCGCTATCAGGCGTTCGATGAATTTTCGGCGGAATACCGCCTTCGCGCGTTGTGCCTCGCCCACAATCAGGACGACCAGCTGGAGACGGTGCTGATGCGCTTCCTGCAAGGAAGCGGCTCGTCCGGCATGGCGGGAATCCGCATGCGCCGCGGGCTGTTCGTCCGTCCGCTTTTGGATGTTCCCCGGCGGGCGATTGAGGCGTACCTCCGGGACGGCGGCTTTTCATGGCGGACGGACAGCACGAACTGCGACGGACGCTATCTGCGCAACAGGATCCGCGGCTCGCTGGTTCCGGTTTTGGACGCGCAGTTTTCAGGCTGGCGGACGGCGGTGCTTTCAGGGGCGGAAAAGTTCCGCGCGGACGATGCGGCGCTTTCGGAGTTCGCTGGGAAGATTAAGTGGCGCAGGGAGGCGGACGGCGGCGTATTTCTGCCGCGGGAGCAATTGTCCGGAGCTTCCAGCGCCGTCTTTGCGCGCGCCTTGTACCGCGCATTCTCCTTGGTCGGCGCGGACTGCCGGATTCCTTCGGGATTTGTCTCCCGGCTGGAATCGGCGTTCTCTTCCGGCGCGGACGCCTGTTCGGATCGGGCTTGCGGAATCCGCGTTTCAATGCGTCCGGATGCGATTTCTGTGAAAAAAGAGAAAATGGTAGCGACTGATTCCTGTTTTTTTGCTATAATCGAAGACGGCGGCGTTTATTCCTTCCCGTTCGGAACGGTTTTTGTCGCAGTTTCCGGCGGGCGCGCGGAAATCCGCATGGTGGCGGACGGCGCGGAGTTCGTCCTTCCTGCGGCGCCTGTCCCTTTTTGCATACGGAGCCGGCAGCAGGGGGATTGCATCGAGACGGCGGACGGAGGAAGGAAGTCGGTTTCGGATATTTTTTCTGACTGGCACGTCGCCGCGGCAATACGGAACGCAATTCCGCTTGTGCAGGAGCTTGCCACGCCCGCGCAGAAGCTCATCGGCATTGCGGGAAGCGTCTGCGGATTTGGGAACTGGATTGTACGGAGTGACGTATGAACAAAACGATTGCGATGTGTGCGGCTGCTTTTTTCTCACTGTGCGCGTGCGGCTCCGCATTTTCTGAAGATTCCCAGATTGAGGCGGCGAACCGCCGTACCGCCGTCCGGCATCTCAAGCAGGCGGAACAGCAGCTCGCTTCGGAGCGGTGGGAGGAGGCGCTTTCTTCCGCGGAGCAGGGGCTTGCGTACGACGATTCTGTCGCGGACTTGTGGTACACCAAGGCGGCTGCGAAGGACGGGCTTGGCGCGCCGCGTGCGGAGATGCTTCCGCTGGTGATGAAGGCCGTCACAGGCGGGACGTGGGTTGACTACAACCGGGACGGCGCCCGGATTTTATATGCGGACCTGCTGTGCGATACTGGCAGCTGCGTCCAGGCGCTGGCGGTGCTGGATGCGCCGCCGGTCCTGCATACGGCGGATGCGGAATTCATCCGCGCGAAGGCGTACTACCGGCTTGGAACAGAGGATGACATCGCCCGCGCACGGAATAAGATTGATGCGGCGCGGAAGGTGTATTCGGAGGATGCGCGCTTTCCGCTGCTTTTCTTTCAGTATGAATATGCGCTGCGCCGCATGGACAGGCAGGAGGACGCCGCCTCCGCCGCGCTGGTTCAGAAAATCGCGGAATCGTTCATCATCAAGATGCCCGAATACGACCGTCCTGACGCGGAACTTGAAATATATGCCGCCGTTTTCGCTTCTGGAGAGCGGAGGACGCGGATGCTTCAGGCGTTTTCCGCGCGCGGACTGCTCCATCCGCTGTACGCGGTCGCTGCGCTGCAGGCCGGGCTGATGGGGCAGCAGGAGGCATGGGATTATTTGTACGGATTCGCCGAGCAGTCCGTTCCGTTGGAGCTGCTGGAGGATTTTTTTGCGCTGGTTTCCGACGAGGTGACGGTGCGGTCGGTGAAGGAGCGGCTGAACGCGTTCTCCGGGGAAATCACGGCGGATGTTGATGCGGACGGCCAGATTGATCTGCGCGTCATGTATGCGCGCGGCCGTCCGCAGGCGTTTTCATGGGATGAAAATCATGACGGAATTTTGGAATGGTCGGGAACATGCGATTTCGGAGTTCCCGAATACATCCATCTGACGCAGGGAAATGTCGGACTGTTTTACGGCACCTATCCGGCCGTCGTCAAGGCGATCATCAGCGCGGACCGCGGTTCTTCAGAGATTGAGACGACGTTCAATCTGCTTGATGAGACGTTCGACTGGTCGCCGGTTTCCATCGAGCCGTTGGAATGCGTCAAAACGCTGACGGGGCTTTCATTTTTTGTTCCCCGCCCGGTTGTCGGGCAGGGCGCGCTTTCAGAAGACAGGCTGCTCGCGTCCTGCTCTTCGTTTGAAGTTGCGACGCAGGAGCGTCCGGCTGCGTTCATCCGTTTCGCCGTGCTCGATGGAGTGGTTCAGACTGCTGATTATTATACGGAAGGACGCCGCTACGCCCATGCGGTTTTTGAAGGCGGAATTCCGGCAGTCCGCTCCCTTGACACGGACGGAGACGGCATTTTCGAGACGACGGAGTCCATCGGATTTGATCCGGAAAATGAGATGCTCTTGAGCGAGGCTTCGCAGCGCCAGGTTATGGCGAATTTGTTCGGGCGTCCGGTATCTGGCGGCGGCTTGTACATACGGATGATTCAAATCGACCAGAACGGCGATACGGTGCCGGATTTTTCGGAGGAGTACCTTGCCGGAAACGGAAAGATTGCAAGCTGGGATTTTGACGGCGACGGCGTTTGGGATGTGCGCTACAAGCGGTATCCCAGAATCGGCGCGGAGCCGCTTGTGGAGGACGCGCAGTTTTTCCGCCTTCCGGAAAAGCGGGAGACGACCATCACACTGTGGAACGGGGAGCCGGTGAAGATTGTCTCCGGCGGCGCGGCGCTTTCTGTGACGCGCGGAGAGGCGGATTCGTTCTATTGGGTCGGCGCGGAAGGAACGGAGGACGATGAGCAGTTCCTGCTGGAACGTTTCGGCGATTCTGTGGAGCAGGGCGTTTCCGTTGTTGTGGAAAGTCCGTCCGCACGGATGCTTGCGGTTCGGATAGGAGGCAGCATTTTTTGCGAACTGCTTCCGCCGTCTTCTGAAGGAGGAGGCGCGCCTGGTTCGGACGCGGCGGCGGAGGAATCTTTGCAGCGGCGGCAATAAAATGGACGTTTGAAATCAACGCTGGATCGGCCTGCTGGTTTTAACGGCAGCCTGCTTTACAGGCATCGTCGTATCAACGTATGCGCAGTGCTGCGCATGAGGCATCATTTCCCGGTTTGGAAAGGCCGGGCAATGATGCTTTTTAAGGAATTATATGGGATTGCATTGGTCATGGGGCATTTCAAAAACATAAGGGCGCTTTCTTTTTCGGCGCTATCGGCGGTATTCTTTTTTTGTGCGGGCTGTTCTACAATCAAGCAGCCGTCGGAAGTGTTTGTCGTTCCCGACTACACGGAGCAGGACGTGCTGGAGCATGAAAAGCGGCGGATTGCGGAGCTGTCCGAACGGAATCCGGTGGAGGCGCTGTGGCGCGCCGGACTGCTTGGCGACGAGGCCGTTTCGGCGCAGTATGCGGAGGCAGTCTATGCGCTTTTGGAAAAAGCCGTTTCAGAATCCGACTTTGCGTCTGCGGTCCGATATTACCAGTCGCTCGAGGCGGCGGGCTTTTCGGGAGTCAAGAATCTTCCGCTGTCCAAGCGCCAGCTTTTTTCTGAATACCTCAAGAATGTGCCGGGACTGTCCGTCGATGAGCAGCTGCTTCCGAAGACCATTACGGACTGCGTGAACGCGACGGTTACCATTTGGGTTGACCGCGGCATCAGGATTCAGAACGGCGCCGGATATGCGGACCGTGTCATCGGCTCCGGCTTTTTTATCGACCGGCGCGGCTACATCGTGACCAACCACCACGTCATCAGCGACTTGGTCGATCCGAAGTACGAAGGATATTCCAGGCTGTTCGTGAAGCTGGCGCGCGATGCGGAGACGCGGATTCCTGCCAAAGTCGTCGGCTACGACGCGCTGATCGACCTTGCGCTTTTGAAGGTTGAAGTCGATCCGCCGTTCGTTCTGGCGCTCGGCTCCAGCGCGGAGCTTGCCGTCGGCGACAAGGTGTCCGCCATCGGAACGCCGCTGGGGCTGTACGGCACGATCACGTCGGGAATCGTCTCTTCCGTCGACCGCAAGCTGTTCACGACGGGGAGCGTCCTGCAAATCGATGCCGCCGTCAATTCCGGGAATTCCGGCGGGCCGTGCATCGACAGCAGGATGCGTGTCCAGGCGGTCGTCTTCGCCGGCATATTGCAGTATCAGGGGTTGAATTTCGCCATTCCCGTGGAGTATTTGCGGCAGGATCTGCCCTATCTGTACGCTGGCGGCAGGCGCAGCCATGTCTGGATCGGCGCCTACGGACATACGATGAAGGAAGGGCTGAAGGAAGTCGGACTGGAAGTGCAGTATGTGATGCCCGGCGGCGTCGCCTGCCGGGCCGGAATCGAAGCGGGCGACGTCCTGACGTTTGTGGACGGAAGGCGCGTCTATTCGCTGGAGGATGTGCAGGACGTGTTCCGAAACTTTGCGCCGGAAACGATAGTTTCATGCAGCTACACCCGTGAGGGGGAGGCGCGGAACGCGCTGCTGTATCTGGACGAGCGCCCCGAGCAGCCCGGCTATGAAATGTATTGCAGCGACCTGCTCAGCTCGTCGTTCATTCCGATTTTCGGAATGGGCCTTGCGCCGGCCTCCACGCTGTCGTCGCGGCGGTACGTCATTTCAAAAATCATCAAGGGAAGCATTGCCGACGAGTCCGGCTTTTCCGAAACGGATCCGGTGTATGTCGCAGGCGTTGACTTCAACGAGGACAAGAGCGCGATTTCCGCGGCGCTCAGCACACGGAACAAGAAGAAGGGATATCTGGATATTTCAATCCGGATTGGCTCGGCGCTGGACGGGCCGTATTATTTTTAGGCTGCCGGCTCAAGCTGCCTTTGAACACAGGGGAATGCATTATGGAAATGAAACGCAAGCGCAATTTCTGCATTGTTGCGCATATCGACCATGGAAAGTCGACGCTTTCCGACCGCCTCATTCAAAAGTCGAAGATCATCGATGAGCGGAAGATGAAGAACCAAATCCTTGACACGATGGACATCGAGCGCGAGCGCGGCATCACCATCAAGAGTCAGGCGGTAACCATTCCGTACAAGGCGGCTGAAGGCAGCGAGTACGAGTTGAATTTCGTTGATACGCCGGGGCACGTGGACTTTTCGTACGAGGTTTCACGGGCGATCGCGTCGTGCGAGGGCGCGCTGCTTTTGATTGACGCGTCCCAGGGCGTCGAATCGCAGACGGTCAGCAATATGTATATGGCGCTGGAGCAGGATTTGGAAATCGTTCCCGTCATCAACAAGATCGATCTGCCGTCCGCCGACATTCCGGCAGTGCGCGAGCAGATTTCCAAGGAGCTGGGGCTGGACGATTCGCATACGCAGCTGGTGTCGGCGAAGACGGGCGAGGGTGTAGACGGCCTGCTTGAGGCGGTTGTCTCATACTTTCCGCCGCCGGAGGGCGATGCGGACGCGCCGCTTCAGGCGCTGATCTTCGACTGCAACTATGATCCGTACCGCGGCGTCGTCGTCCATGTCCGCGTCAAGAACGGGCGGCTGAAGACAGGCGGCGTCATCCGCATGATGAGCAGCGGCGCGGACTACAAGGTTGAGCAGGCGGGTGTTTTCAAGATCGACTTCGAGGAGACTGGCTGCCTTGAGGCGGGCGACGTCGGCTACATCATCGCGGGAATCAAGACGGTCGGCGACGTCAGCGTCGGCGACACGATCACGCTTGCGTCGAATCCCGCGCCGGAGCCGCTTCCCGGGTTCAAGGAAGTCAAGCCGGTCGTCTATTCGTCGATTTATCCGATGGATTCCAACGAGTACGAGGAGTTGAAATCCAGCTTGGAGAAGCTCAAGCTGAACGATGCGAGCCTCATCTACGAGAAGGACAATTCCCTCGCGCTTGGAAACGGATTCCGCTGCGGATTCCTCGGACTGCTCCATTTGGAAATCATCCAGGAGCGCCTGGAGCGCGATTATGATCAGGCGGTGATTTTTACTGCGCCGTCGGTACGCTACAAAGTCCATCTGACGGACGGCACGGAGCTGTTCGTTGACAATCCTTCCGAATATCCTGAAGGGCGCGTCAAGGATGCGGAGGAGCCGTACATCCGGGCATCCATCATTACGCCCGCGGCATATCTTGGCCCGCTCATGGAGCTGTGCAGGACAAAGCGCGGCGACCAGACGAACATGGCGTATCTGGATGAGAAGCGCGTCGAACTGACGTACGAAATGCCGCTTGCCGAAGTGCTGTTTGACTTCTACGACAAGCTCAAAAGCTACAGCCGCGGCTACGCTTCCTTCGATTACGAGATCATCGGCTACCGTCCGACGCAGCTTGTGAAGGTTGACATCCTGCTCAACGGCAAGATGGTTGACGCGCTGTCGCAGCTGACGTTCCGCGAAAATGCCGCCGACCGGGCGCGGAAGGTCTGCGAGCGGCTCAAGGGCGAAATCGCGCGCCAGCAGTTCAAGGTTGCGATTCAAGGCGCCATTGGAAGCCAGATCATCGCGCGGGAGACGGTCAATCCGGTGCGCAAGGACGTGCTTGCGAAATGCTACGGAGGCGACATCACCCGCAAGCGCAAGCTGCTTGAAAAGCAGAAGGAAGGCAAGAAGCGCATGAAGCTGTTCGGCGACGTGGAGCTGCCGCAGACGGCGTTCCTCGCCGTCCTCAAGGAGAACGAGGACGGCTGACAGCCGGCGGGACTACAGTTCCGCAAGCCGGCGGAGCGATGTTTCAATCGTCTTAAGGAAGAAGCCGGCTTCCGCTCGGACGCGCTTCAAGAATCCGGGATCCAGCGACGGGCGGATTCCGTCAGGAAAGTGCAGGTGCAGGTAGTCGCGGCATTCAAGCAGCTGCCCGATGCGCCGCCGGCGCTCCTCTTCTTCCATCTGGCGTTCGCCGCTGAGGATGTCCTGGAGCTGCAGAAGCGCCGCGCGTTCCTCCGCCAGATAGTCGGAAATCTGCCCTGCCTGCTCCGCATTCCATGCCGCGTGCTTCGCGCCGTGCGCCGGAGGCACGGCGGATTGGATCGTTCCTCCGGCTCCGGCCGTTTCCGACGATTTTGCCGCGCGGGAAACTGCTTCGGCTGCCTCCTCCTCCGTTTTTTTCGGCGCGCCGAGCGGAAGCCCGCAGTTCCGAAAATCAAAGATGTTTTCCGTTTCAGAAAAAAATCTCTGGAAGATGTCCGCGTAGCCGGAAAGCGCTACCGTCGTGACGGCGTCCGTTCCGGCGGGGCGGGCGCCGCTTCCGAATGCCGCCGCGTATGCTCCGGGCGGATTGAGGCGGTTCAGCTCCGCCAGTGCCTTCCGCGCCGGGGCGGTGCCGCGCGCGTGCGTTCTTCCGACTGAATAGGAGAAGTCAAGCCCGGAAATGTAAATAGGAACCGTTTCATCGGCGCGCAGGCGCGCTGCAATTGCCGCCGCCGCAACGCCGACGGAGCCGAGCGGCGGAATCGGTTCGGGAAGCAGGGCGCGCTTTTCAAGGTTTTCAAGGAATGAGGCGTCGTCAAAGCGCGTCGTGTAGAAGCAGCACTCCTTCTCCGCCAGGGATGCGGTGTCCGGG
>CAMWPF010000012.1 GCA_947176045.1 uncultured Treponema sp.
TCCAATGGAAGGCGGCGCGGCCGGCGCAGAAAGACCGCCGTCCGAAACCTGGCTTCCGCGCAGCTCCAACGCCGTATTCACCACAAGCAGCAGCGAGCAGGCGACAATCACAGCGGCGCACAGCGCGATGAGCCTGCCTGCGGGAATATAGACGGGCGCCTTCTTCTTCCTGCGCCTGCCCGCCGTCCTGCGAGGATGCGCGCCCGAAGGCTTCTTTGAGGAGCGTCCGACTGTTGATTTTCTACGTCCGTCTGCCATTGCACCAAACTTTAAAACAAAAAGGCGGCCGCATGATAGCAGCCGTCTTTATTGTACAATGCAACGCCCTCCGATGTCCAGAACTCGCCGGACATCCCAAGCAGGACAACAACGGGAACATACCCGCAGGATATGCAAAAAAGATAAACCCTATCCGAAGCCTGCCAACAAGCGAACGCCCATCACCTTACAAGACTCACTCCTGCACAGACTCTCCCGATGCCATGCGAAAACCGTATTATTATAAGAACATGACCATCCGCCGGCGAAGGCCGCCCGAACCGGCAGCATCCGCGACAGACAGCCACAGGACAACCCATGATTGCAGCATGTCCGCACAGCTGATGCCGATACAGTCATGCCGCATCATACTGTATGCAAAAATCATGCCAATCGCCGACTGTTTTTCCAGTAACCGAAACCAACTATTTTATATTATCCGCAGCAAGATAGAATCAAAAAAGAGGCATACAGAAAAAATGCCTCTGAAGAAAAAGCAACCGGGCGGCGGCATTATGTATACTTTCATCTCTAACTGTACAGCAGTTATGTATATATTTTAATACATACCAACCCAAATCAATATACATTTAGACAAATATACCACAACAAACAGACTGAAATACCATGTTTTTTCCAGAATGCCGAAAACGATGGGTAGCATTCTATCCGAAAAAAAACAAAGGCACAGGCCGGCGCCCGACAAATCTGCATCCCGGCGCCCGCCGCAACGCCGCAAAACGGGAAAAAATCCATGTTGATTGCGCCCCGCCAATCTGTTATACTTCTCCATAACCACTGTGCGGCAGACAAAATTTTGCGCTTATTTTTTCCTATTAGGAGGAATGTATGTTCATCACCTGCCTTGATCTGGAGGGCGTGCTGGTACCGGAAATCTGGATTGCGTTCGCGGAAGCTGCAGGCATCCCGGAACTGCGCCGCACGACGCGGGACGAGCCGGACTACGGCAAGCTCATGCAGTTCCGACTCGCCATCCTCAAGGAGCACCGGCTGGGAATCCGCGAAATACAGAAGACCATCGAAGCCATCGAGCCGCTGCCTGGCGCAAAGGAATTCCTCGACGAACTGCGATCCTCCGTCCAGACAATCATCCTCAGCGACACGTTCGAACAGTTCGCCGCGCCGCTCATGAAGAAGCTCGGCCAGCCGACAATCATGTGCAACACGCTGGACGTCGCGCCCACAGGCGAAATCACCGGCTACAGGATGCGCTGCGAGAAAAGCAAGCTCGCGACCGTCCGCGCCCTGCAATCGATCGGCTACGAGACCATCGCCGCCGGAGACTCCTTCAACGACCTTGCGATGATAGAGGCGTCGAAGGCAGGCTTCCTCTTCCGCGCGCCGGACAGCATCGCCGCGGCGCACCCGGAGGTTCCCGCGCTCGCAGAATATGACGAACTGCTTTCTTCTATAAAAAACGTCATCAACGGATGATTTTGAAAGACAAGCGGAACTCGCTTCCAGAGGGCAGGAGCGCCGAACTTGCAGCGCAGCTCAGGACGAACAGCTCCCGCCTCTGACCGCTCCCCTCCGCCCGCAAGCATCCTCCATCCTTTCTCACAATTTTCACAATTCCTGCAACCTTTCTGCAAGATCCCGCCTCTAAACAAGACAGGCGCGGCAAAATCATGCGGCCGCGGCGGGAGCAGCCCTCCATATCTTTTATCTTCTTTCTTTCTGACAATGTTGACAAAAATGTCGAAATGGTACAGGATGATATGCGATAATAGAAGAACGAGCATCTTTTTTGAGCAGAATGACAAGGCGGCTCCGCCCGCACGGCAGGCAGAGCCATTCCCGCGCCGCGTCAAACGAAGGGCATCCAAACCTCTTCAAGGAGAGCCATATTATGAAGCAAAGCACATCTGCACTGCCAGCAGCGGCTGCGGCCGCCATCGTCCTTGCCGCAATCCTCGCGCCATCCTGCAAGCAGGACCTGCTGCCCGCGCCCGACATGGACAAAATCCAAAGCTCCACCGGCGGCAAGAACGCCCAGATAGAGGCTCCGACAGACTTGAAGGCATCGCACGGAAAATGCCAGGAAGTAGAGCTGTCATGGACAGGCTCCGCCGCGGCAACCCAGTACCTCATCTACTCCGCAAGCACCCTGTTCGACACCTTCAAGCAGGTTGGTGAAACAACCGGCGCAGGAACAACATTCATCATTAAGGAAGAGGCTGGAACCACAGCATACTACAAGGTCTGCGCCAAGAACTATGAGGGGACAGTCTCGCCGTTCAGCGAAACCGTCAAAGGCTCCACGATGGGAACCCCCGTCATCACCGCCATCACATCCAGCATCGACGGCACGTCAGTGACAATCGACTGGTATATGGCGAACTGTACCGACGACACCTACCAGAAGTACACCATATATGAAATCCTCTGTACGACCGAAGGCGGAGAGACCGTCGCGCAGGAAGCGTTCAGTGCTACAGAATCCGCTGCAACGCAAATTACGCTCACGGGATTGCAGCCAAAGACGACATACTATTACGAAGTGTCCGCTTATTCATCGCAGTATCCAGACGGCGGCAAGGAAACATCCTCCCGCGTCTCACAGGAAACGCTCCGCCTCTCCATTCCGAACGCGCCTATAAACCTCGCCGCAAGCAAAGGAACAAGCGCGGATGCCATCGAACTGGAATGGACGCTTCCGCCGTTCTGCGAAATATCGGCTTCCGGCGGAACCTATTCAAAGAATCCGCTGTACTTTACGATAGAGCGCAAGCCCGAATCAGCGGACGACAGCGCCTACCAGAAAATCGTCTCCTATCTTGGAACGATCACGCCGACCGCCGATGACAAGTCGAAAATTCTCTTCACCTGCGTCGGAACGCCGGCTGACAACAACATCATCGAGCAGGACGAGGCTGTCCAGGATCTCGTTCAAGTGCGTTCTGCAAACCTTGACGCAATTGAAGAGTTAGGAATCGAGGCATACAAAAACTACATTCCTTCGTACACAATCTCCTACTTCGACAGGAACGCCGAACGGGGCAAGAAATACACATACCGCGTCCAGTCGTATGTAGACGGCACGGCAAAGAAAATCACCGCCGACACGTCAGCGACGACCGCAGGAGGAAACCTTGTTTCAAAGCTTTCCTTCAATACAAATCCCACATATAATACGGACGGCACAAAGATCCTGTCCATAGAAGTCGCATTCATAGTCGGCTTTGATACGCTCGACCAGAACTACAACTACGCCATTGTGCGGACATTCAGCCCGGCAGAAATCAACGGAGCGCAGACAGGGTCCGCCGACCCGGACATACACGAGTTCGCCACCCTTGCCGAGCTTGCAGGCTGGCGCGACACATTTGACTTCACGCAGAACCCGGACACCGTGCAGGGCTACTACCAGTACGCCCTGTATGTCTGCCCCGACGGCACGGCCGATTCCCTTTCCGGCGACGACAACGACGAGAAGATAGCAGAATATGAAGGCCGCGCCATCACAAGCATCCGGCAGGAAGGCAAGACGACCGTACTCAACGACTCATCCCTGATGCCCAAGCTCACAACGTTCGACGTTGCAGACGGATACAAGGACAAGTTCGTCCTTTCATGGAACTACGAGGAGGCGTGCGAATACACCGTATTCTGGAAGTCGAACGGCGGCGCGGAGGAGCAGTCGCAGGTCGTTCCATCCGACAGCATCATATTGAGCGGCGACCGCACGCTCGCGACATTCGAGCACCCGGCACAATCCGGCGAAACACGCACATACCGGCTGCGTGCATTCTCGGGAATGGAATCAGAAAAAAACTGCGAGGACGAGGCGGGGAGCATCCGCACCGTGAAGACGCTCGGCACCGCCGCCCCCTCGATGGGCGCCGCCGCATACGACTCCATTTCCGTTTCATGGGCTGCCGTGCAGATGGCGAAAGGCGAATATACTGTCGCCGCGAGCTATGCAGATACAGGCGAATCAATACTGGACGGAGCGGAAGTCGCGCAGGAAAAGAAGGACGGCGTCATCACCTGCACCATCAAGGCACCCAAGGGATACGATGATCCTGCGCTGTCGGGAAGGCCCGTCGCGCTGACCGTCACCGCACAGAACGACGTGGACAGCTCCGTCGGAAGCTGCACCGTCCGCACGCTCGGCCCCGCGCTCGTAAACGCAGCAACGACGGCAAACGCCAAGACGATTTCGCTTACATGGAGCAAGGTGGAAGGCGCGAACGGCTACCTCATCTATCGGACGATGTTCGATTCCAAAGGATCCTACATCGAGGCTGCCGACACATACTACTATAATGTCAGCACAAACGAAGTCACGGCGAACGGACAGAAGGCAGCCCAAGAGCGCGCCGCCGTCAACCGCCCGGAAGAGAACATGACGACATATACGCTGTACGACAATTACTGCGACGCGGAGGACAGCTCTTCCTACCAGGCACATCAGGAGACCATCTTCTGGGGCAGCCCGTTCGGCTATACAGTCCTGCCCGTCCTCACCGAAGACGACTTCACGTTCACCTATGACGGCGCGAACGTCGCGCTTGACAGCGGCTGCGCCGTCAACTACACCGCCGGCGGACGCACGCTCGGCAAGGCAATGGGTGCGACGGACGGATATGCAAACAACGTGAAGGCGGAAAAATCGATGAGCGCTACAGAGCAGAGGATCACGTGGGAGAAGAAGCAGTGGAATCCGGGGACGCCCCGTGTGTTCAGAAGGAGGTACGGCTCATCCGATCCATTTGACCGGGTGCCGACACAGGAAGGACTGAACAGCAACAGCGTCTCGGTGAGCTATACGGTGCCGGACGGCGAAACATACACGCCGTATGAATACATCGTAAAGTACGGAAACGACGTAAGCATCCTTGACAAGGACGTGCCGCCCGCGCTCATCAGGGCGTTCAGGAGCAAGCTGGACGACCGCTATACATACCGCTCGGACGCTGAGAAAGAGCCGTGCTACAAGGGCTACCTCTTCACCATGAGGGACATCGACGAATACGACCTTGCAGCCGGATGGGCGGTAGCGGACAAACCCTATGCCGAGCGCGTAACGTGGAGCGCGGACGTACCGTGGGACTACGAGAACCGCGCCGTCGGGCCGGGCAGCGCCGCAATCTCCATCCGCAACAACAACATCGACGGCACATGGCACGAAGTCGTGCGAGTTTCCGCGCTGAAGCACACCGATGAGAACATCGATGTTACTGGAACCGACATAGCCGCCGAAGCAGATGCAGGCGCCAACGGCATCCTGCTGTCGCCCGCCGGCATCGTGAATGCAGGCGCCGGCACGACTAGCGGAGAGCTGAAAGTCCTCCGCGACTACAAGCACTACTACAGCATCACGTTCCTTGCCGGAAACGGCACGCCGGGAGCGTCTTTCGGACAAAAGGAAGGACAGGAGCGCTATGCCTGGCGGCAGATTACGGACGAAGAGCTGGTGAAGACGACTATGCTTATAATAGCAGAAGTTGTACAATATTCTGGAATAGAAAACAAAGGAGCTTCTGGCAGTGCAACTCTTAATGGAAAAGGAGATGGAAATTTTAAACTGACTTCCGATGCTCTGTCAAAGCTAAATTGGTATATAAGGGATTATCTTCATATTTGGAATGACAAACCGACAACGTCAATAGACACATCATACATTACATTGTCAGACCCAAACCCGAACGACAACAGGCGTGGAAGAAAATATTCAAATTATATAAATTTTCTGTGTTATGACGAAACGAGTAACTTTAAAGCAGATAAATTGATTTCCATAGACATTACAAGTGCAGTTCCTTTAGACAGTTATAAAGGAACTGTAAAATTTGCGGCGGATCCAAACAATTTCTCAGCGAAGATTTCCAGAAATGGAGCAGAAACAACTGTTGCGGCAATAGCCAATGATAAGGAAAAGACAAAACAATGGTGTCCGATAAATCTTGACGAGAAAGATATTAAAAATAAGCTTAATGGTTATCAAGGAAAGAATCCAGCCTACGGTTGGTGGCCGTCATCAAATTGATTGGCAATAGCCGCCCGCCCGCACAGGACGCGCAGTGCAAAAGTGCAGGGACGAAGCCTTGCGTATAAAAACAGGTCGTTCGGGCATTCGAAAAGTCGCCCGAACGTGAAAGAAGGTCGTTCGGGCGTTCGAAAAGCCGCCCCAACGCGAGTTTTCGAAGAAAACTCGGCAGCAAGGCCTGCCTTGCGTACAAAAGAAGGTCGTTCGAAAGTTCGAAAAGCCGTCCGAACGTGAAAGAAGGGCGTTCGAAAAATCGAAAGGCTTTCCCGAACGCAAGTTTTCGAAGAAAACTCGTTAGCAGGGCGAAGCACTGCGATGCAAGGCCTGCCCTGCGTACGAAAGGAAGCCGATAAAAAACTGATTCGCGCGGACAGAGAGCGGGCAGAAAACAGAAAGAATGGAGAACTGAGATGAACAAAGTTACGACGAACGTAAAGGTGACCGAACTTGACAGCCTGAGCGACACGTTGGTGCGCCTGTACAAGGCGCAGGAGACTCTCGCGCAGGATGCGATGCTCTCGTCAATCATGGCGGAAATCGAAGCGCAGAGCGTGCGGCTTACGACCGCGATTCGGCGCGACACCGTTTCCTCCACGCTTGAAGAGGCGGACGCGCGGCGCGATGAGGCGGTGCGTCTTTTGGGCACGCTCGTTGAGGGCTACACCGCCATTCCGTTCGAGGCGCAACAGAAAGCGGCGGAAAGCCTCAAGGCTACGTTCGACAAATACGGAAAGAAGATTACAGGCGAAAGCTACGCGAACGAAAGTTCGCTCATAGAAAGCCTTCTCGAAGATTTCGCATCGCTTTCGGCGGAGCAGAAGGCACTGCCGGGCGTCGGCGAGCGGGTGCAGGCGCTCCGCGACGCGCAGGACGCGTTCAACAAGGCGAGCGACGAGTATGCCGTGGCAAAGTCGGACAAAGGCGAGAGCGCGACTGCGGTGAAGAAGGAGCTTGCCGCCACGCTGAACGAACGCCTCGTGCCGTATCTGACCGTGGCGGCATCGCTCGATACGCACAAGGCGTTCGCAACGCAGACGGAGGCAGAAATCAAGAAAACCAACGAAGCCGTATCGCGCCGGGGGAAGTAGGGAGGAAAACGTCCTCCGCGCAAAAGCGTCGGCGGCAATAAATTGCGTTATGCAATCGAGCATGCTATAATTTGGTTTGGGGACGGCGGCTGGCGAAAGGAGGTTGGAAATGAGGTACTATGACAAAGAGCATTTGAAGGGTACGATTTACGACCCTGAGAGTTTGGCGTACAAAATCGCCAACACGCCAAAGTCGGATTTTGCGGAATTGAACAGAATTTGTGAAGAGGTTGAAGCAGAATTAAAAATTGAACGTGAAAAAGAACGACAGCTTATCCGGGAGGCACGTGAGCGAGGTGAAATTTGACGAGTTCAATTTGGAAACGGAACGGTTTTCCTTGGAGCATTTGCTTGATTCCGAAGAAAACGTGGCATTGATTGAACAATTCTCCGCTCCGAACAATGCGGCGGGGCTTGAGAACTATCTGAAATACAGCGCATTTGACGACGAAAAAAGAAACTATGGAAGGACATATCTTGTAAAAGACAAGTCCACAGGAGAAATTGTCTGCTATTTTTCATTGCGTACTGGACTTATTACCATGCAGGTTTCAGATGCTCCTGAAAGGTTTGAAACGATTCCCGCGATTGAGCTTTCAAATTTTGCTGTTGACACAAGATATAGGGAAAGGCACACAATCGCAAAGAAAATAGGGTTCCTTATGTTTAACTATTTTATAATGCCGCTCGTTCGGGAAATCGCAAAGTATGTGGGCGTGAATTCGCTTTATATTTACGCGTTGCCCAACGAACGCTTGATAGGGCATTACAAAACGATGGGCTTCTGCCGCCTTTCGCCCGAAGACGAAAGATTTGTGCAGAAACACGTGAAGCCCGAATACGACGAAGGATGCATTTTTATGTACCAGACGGTGTGAGGTGCGGACGGCAACAGCCGCCCTCGCGCAGAAGGAGGCGGGATGAAAACAGTGCCGGAAACGGCGTCGCTGTTTTCATCTTGAAGCTCGCGACGCGAGCTTCTCTATAGACTGCAACTTCCGATTTGACTTTTTATGGGAGTATGGAAGATGAATGAAATTGCACAAAAAACAGCCGAACAGTACGCGCGGCTGCTGGCTCCGCTCGGAAACGACGTGAAGCTCGGCATTATAAACCGCCTTTCGGCTTCCTTGCTGGAAGCTGAAGCCGGACGCCCGAAGCGTCCGCCCCGCTCGTTCGGCATGGCAAAAGGCGAGCTGCGCTATCCCGACGACATCGACTTTTGCAACGACGAGATCGCCCAGATGTTCGGAGTGAACGCATGAATGTGCTGCTTGATACGCATATCGCCCTTTGGTATCTGAACGGAGACGAAAGGCTTTCGGAGAAGGCAAAGTCATACATTGACGACTGGGAAAATAATGTGTATTTCAGTGTTGCTTCGTTGTGGGAAATTGAAATAAAGCATATCATTCACCCGGATAGAATGGTAATTTCTTGCAGCGATATGCTTGAACGGTGCGAGAGGGCGGATTTTACGTTGCTTCCGTTACATCCCGACCATATAAAGCTGCTTTCTGCATTGCGGCAGGAAGCGGGCGCGCCGCACCACAACGACCCGTTTGACAGGATTCTAATCTGTCAGGCGAAAGCGGAAGATATGCGTTTCCTGACGCATGATTCTTTGCTTGCGCAGTACAACGAACCGTGTGTGGTTTCTGTTTGAGGACAGTATCGTCGGTGCGCGCGGCGGTGGAATAGGCGCAAAAGGAAGGAGATGTGGAATGAGCATGGTTACCATAAGCGACGAACTCGTAAAGAAAGCGGTCGCCGCAAAAGCGATTGACGAAAATTACGATGAGGGAACGCTTTCAAAAATGCTGGAGGATTTGCTTTCTGAAAGAATCGAGAAATCTACGGGCCTTGGAATGCTGAAATTCCGCGGCTCTAAGGTTTGGGAAGGCAGCCTCGATGAAATGCGCAGGTGGTGAGCATGGTCTTGGTTGACACTTCGGCATGGATTGGCTATTTCAATGATGTTCCGCCAGTTGCCGATATGGTGGAAACTGTAATACGGAATGGCAAAGTGGTTCTTTGTCCGATCGTATGGACGGAAATTTTGCAAGGCGTCCGCGATGACAGGGTGTTGGAGGAAATGCGCCTTTTTTTGAGCGATTTTGTAATGCTGGATGATGACAGCATGTCTGTGGCGGAAAAGACAGTTTCGCTTTACCGCTCGTTGCGAAAAAAAGGCGTTACAATCAGAAAGACGAACGATTGCATGATTGCGTCTTACGCCTTGCTGAATGATGTTCCGATCTTGCAAATCGACCGCGATTTTTCGCTCATCGCGGAGAACTCGCCATTGGAACTCTATTTGCCCGGCGATTGAAATGGCAGTCGGCGATGACGGGAAACGCATAAAAAGTCAAATCGGAAACTGGGTAAGGAAGTTTACTTCCGACGTTTCCTCATTGACTTTTTATGGGAGGTGGAAGATGAATGAAATTGAGGGATATGTTGAGCGGCAATGCAATCATTGCGGAACAGGACTTGCAGAAATTTGACGGATGCAGGGTCCGCATTGAGATTAAGGCAAGGAGGAGGCAGATGATGGGACAGACATACAGGACGACGATGCGGACGCTCGCGGCAGCGGCGGCGCTGCTGCTTTCCTCCTGCGCGGACTGGGTGCAGGGAAAGATTCCTATGGATTCTGATCTGGCGCACGGCTCGCTGGACGAACTTTTGGTGCCGGAAGAAAAAATCACAGAGCTGGCGGCTCCTGCGGAGCTGTTCGCAAGCCAGGGGCTGTATGCCGGAAAAATCAGCCTGACATGGAAGGAAGTTCCCGGTGCGACAAGCTACAAAATATGGCGGATTGTGAAAACTGACAATGAAATGCCGGACACAGAGGAGTTTACCGATTTGCTGAAGGAAGTGTACGGCTCCGTCGCCTATGAGGATACGATACTTCTCAATCCAACGGCGACAAGCGCAGAGTACGGCAACTTCTATTTTTACTGCGTGACAGCGGAAAATGTCAGTAGTAATTTGGTATCCGCCTATTCCAGTCCGGCAGCAGGCTGGCTGATGCCCGCGCCTAAAAATGTAGAGGCAGAAAAGGGCGAGTCTACTGAAAGCGTCACCATCACTTGGTCTCCTGTACCGGGCGCGAACTCCTACACCGTGTGGCGGACGACGAATTCCGCCGGATACAGCATGGCGAAGATAGCCACCGTTCCCTCCAACCACACCGCCTACAAAAATATCATGCTGACAAACGAACAAGGGACGGAATTTTATTATCAAATCGCAGCGCAGATCGGCGCGAATTCCTCCGCCCCAAGCTCCCTCGCGATGGGATATTCACTGATGGACGGTGCGCCGCAAGCTGTCAAGAATGTGCGCGTCGTCAACGGCATCGGAACGGACAAAACGCGCCTGACTGTCGAATGGGACGAGGGCGCGCCCGCATCGGACGAAGGGACAATCACCTATTCTGTATATAGGACAAGCTCCGAAGATTCAGCGTACCTGTTGGTAGCAGAAAAAATCAAGGCAGATGTTCCAACCTTCACAGACAGGCCGGACAAGACGGGCGTCTACTACTACTACTTCATACAGGTTGTGGAAGCAAAGCCTGACGAACTGGGAGAGGGAACGGTTGAATTGAAAAGCTCGTTCAGCAAGAGCGGTCCGACATCGGACAGTCCGGCGTTCGGATGCCTGCTTTCTCCACCGTCTTCAGTCGAATGCGAGGATGCGGAAGCTGAAGATATGTCAAAGCTTAAATGGACTCCCGCCATCGGTTCTGAAGTCGAGGGCGTGGAATTCAAGTACCGCATATACGGCTCGGAGAATAAAAGCTCATGGCAGCTGCTGGAATCCGCCGAACCGTCGCAGGAAGGCGGCACCTTTGTCTGCGAAGTGCCGCGGCACACCTTCTATATGATACGGACATACAATCCTGCTGCCGGCATAGAGTCGGTGAACAGCGGCATGGCGTCTCCATCTCCGAACGCTCCGACAAATGTGCGGGCATCAAAGACGGAGGACCTTACGACATACCCTCCGAACAAGTACGGCGTGTACCCGGTGAAAATTACGTGGACGCCGCCGGCTGGAGATGACATTTCATATTATGTTTACCGCTCCACAAAGCCGGATTCGGCATTCATAAAGCTGACTTCCAAGCCGATACAGGAAACCGAATACATCGACATAAACACTGCCGCGAAGGCAGGCACATACTACTACTACAAGGTCGTCTCCTTGAACAGCCTTGAGCAGGGCAGCAAGGGCAACGACCCTGCAAACGACCCGAACAACGATGCGCGCGGCTACGGAGCATTGACGGCTGAGCAGTGGTTCCGGGAGTACGACAAGAACATCACAAGCAGCCAGGCCAAGCTGTCGCTCATGCACAAGCCGAACAATCTGGACAAAGTGGGCAGCGAGACTATCAACGGAGCTATTTCCGGCACGCTCGGCTACACTGCAAGCGTTCAAGGACTTAGCGCGCGCATCATCATGCCGTATAAAAACTACGCGGATTTTTACATTCCAGGCACAACGGAACCGATTTTTATCTTGAACGGAAACACGAACACCACGTCCAACATAAGCGCGAACGGCACCATGGACGGCACAGTGGCCTGCACGGGAATGTATCCGGGAGAGGTCAAATACGACTACGTGCAGGTCAAGGGCGGCGCCGCAGGCGGCGGATACTACCCGGTAACGACCAAGGATTTGGAGGGAAACGTGATCTTCGATTCCATTCAAGTGGACTGGACAGTGGGGGACGACCAATGACGCTGTCCCTGCACAACATCTTCTTCGACTTCCAGCTGTGCGGCGCGAGGATTCCGCGCCGCATCCTCGCCGCGCGCCCCGTCATTTCGGGGGCGCTGTCCGTCGCGCTCGTCTCGGCGGTGCTGGCGTACAAGGCGCAGGCTGAGGCGGCAGCCGGCGGCGGCGCGGAAGTTCAGGACGTTCCGGCAGTCAGCCTGTCGGCGTCCAAGGCGGCGTTCATTCCCGGCGCGACGGAGCGTCCGGAGGACGCGAACAGGCACGGCGTGTTCCCCGTGCGGCTCGAATGGAGCATCGCCGGACTTCCGGCGGTGCGCGAGGTGCGCATCGAGCGCCGCCTGTACGGAAGCGGCGCGTTCGAGACGGTCGCCGTCGTTCCCGCCGAGCCGCCGGAGTTCATCGACAGGAACGAGGACGCGCTTCCCGGAGAGACGTACTGCTACCGGATTTCCGCCGCCCTGCCCGCCCGCGGCGAGCTGGCCGCGGAATCGTCCGGCTACGGCGCGCTCACCTACCTCGCATACATAGACGAATACAACGAGAGCGTCATGCTGTCGCACAGCAAGATGACGCTCATGCACAAGCATCCGAACCTCGCAAAGCTCGGCAAGGAGCAGGCGGAGGGGGCGATCAGCGGAACGCTTTCGTACCGGACGAAGGTGCGCGGCTTCCACGGAATCGTCCTGATGGACTACGCCGGGTACTCGGACGTTCCCGGCTGGATTCTGGACGGCTCCACCAACACGAAGGCGAACCTCGCCGCAAACGGCATGATGTTCTCATGCGTACGGTGCGCGGGAATGTATCCGGGCGCCGTCTACTATGACGACATACAGATCAAGAAGGGCGCCGCGCGCGGCGGCTTTTATACAGTCGAGCCGGAGGGGTTTCCCTGCGGGACGGTCGCCTGGGACGCCGTGCGCGCGGAGCGGGAGGAGCTTCTTCCGCGTCCGCAGGAGGACGAAGCGTTCGGAGACGTGGAGTACGACGAGGCCGCAGCAGGCGGCGGAATATGAATGCAGATGCAAAAATGGAGGAACATAAGATGAAGAACATAATATGCGCGGCCGCCGCGGCTGCGGCGGCGCTGCTGCTCGGCGCCTGCTACGAGCCGTCGCCGCTGTACGGCAGATGGGCTGACAACACGGGAAACAGCATCACTTTCATTTCGGACGGCACGTTCGTCGCGAAAATCAACGACAAGACGGACAATCCGATAAACTATCAGGGCGATTACTCCGTCATCGAAAACGTGCTGATCTTCAACTACACCGTCGACAGCATCGACGAAGGCGGAACGCCTTCCTCCTACACTATCGACACGGAATGGGACATCCGCGGCTCGATCCTCTACTGCACATGGACGGCGGACGGACTGACGCGGAAGCTGATTCTGTACCACACTGCAAAATAGGCGGCGGATATGAAAAGACAGTTTGCGGCCTTCCTCCTCCTCTTGTCCGCGCTTGCGGCGCAGGCGCAGGAACCGGCGGAAGAAGGCAGGACGGAGGCGGACATCGGACTGAATCCGCGCACAGGATTTCCGGAAATCACGGCGAAGCCGTTCCTCATGTTCGACGAGGGGTTCTCGTTCGCGCAGATCACGCGCATCTCGAAGCAGGAGGAGCGCAGCAACTTCGTCTGGCAGGACTATTTGATCGGGGCGCATTTCGACATAATGACCGAGAACTTCAAGCCGGTCGACCTGATGCTCCGCGTCGCGGCGTACTATCCGTTCTACCACACCTTCAACGGAATGCGGCAGTACCCAAAGCAGGTCGTCTTGTACGCATTCGACCTGTTCACAGGCCCGGTCATACAGGCGAACATGTGGAACTACGTGCGGCTCAACCTCGCCGCAGGGCTGCACTATATGTACCAGCTCACCGACGAGTACCACCTGCACTATCTGGGCGCCGGAGCGGTCGCAGGCGTCGAGCTGCCGATCGCCTGGCATTGGACGATCCTTCTGGACGCAACCGCCGCGCTCGACTACCCAAACTTCGGCACAAACCGCAACATCCAGCCCTACAACTACGCATGGCAGTACCAGGCGTCCCTGGGCGTCCGCTACAGCAAGAAGGGCGCGAATATGTACTCATACATCAGCAGCAAGAAGCGCGCCCGCCAGCTTACGATTCTGGAGCAGGCGACGATTGAAATCGACGCGGAAGAGGCGCGCAGGATGGCTGCGGCGGACGGTGGCGCCGCTGAGGCTGGAACGCAGGCGGACGCCGCGGAAGTCCAGGACGGAGGCGCCGCAGGCGAAGCGCAGGAAGCGGACGCCGCGCCTGAAGGCGATGCAGAAGCAGGACAGCAGGCAAAGAAGAAGGCAAAAAAGAGCAAGAAGCCCAAAAAAGGCGGAGGCGCGGTGAAGGATGCCGGAGTGGAGGCGGACGCCGCGCAGGAGCAGCAGGACGGCGGCACCGCCGGTGCGGCGCAGGAAGCGGACGCCGCGCAAGGCTCCGCCGACCGCTGATTTTCAAGATGCAGGACGAAGGAAAGAAGGAGGCGCGCAAAATGATGGAAGGATTTCAAGAGGCGGATTTGACGGACGCATACAAGATGCTGAAGGGCTGCGAGACGTGCATGATTGCGACAAAGGGCGTCCGCGACGGGCAATACAATCTGACGCCCATCGGATGGTTCATGCCGATGGACTACGAGCCGGTCACAAAGGTGCTTTTCTCCACCGATCCGGCGCACCAGTGCGGCAGGAATATTTTACGGACGAAGGAATTCGCGCTGTGCGTTCCGAAGGATCCGGCGGACGCCTTCATCGAACAATGCGGCTCCGTCTCGGCGGAGGACGCCGACAAGTTCCAGCAGTTCGGAATTGCGGGCGTTCCCGCAGGCAAGATCGACGTCCTGATTCCGGCGGAGCGCTGCGCCGGCTGGATTGAATGCCGCCTCATCAAGATTCTGCGCGAAGGCTCGGTGGATCTGGTGATGGGCGAGGCCGCGGCGGCGTTCACGGCTATGCAGCAGGACTGAGGGCGCAAGAACCGCGTTCAATCGGGCCTTCCCGCTTCGGACAGACCGATAATCCGTTCCGCGCTTGCAATGAACAGCTTGACACGGTTCAAGTCCTCCTGAAGATCGACATAATAGTAGTTGTGCGTGCCTTCGCGGCGCGCCTTTATCAGCCCGCAGTTCCGCAGCAGCTTGAGGTGGTGGGAGACTGCCGGACGGGACAAATTCGTCGTCCGCGTCAGCATGGAGACATCGACGCCCGTCCTGCCGGACTCAATCATCGTAATGAACAAGTTCCGCCTGACAGGATCTCCCATCGCAGCGAAGAAGTCGCCGCACGCCTCCAAAAGCTCCCGCGCGCTCGTCGCATCATATCTGCGTTCTTCCACAAAAAACTCCCGAACAGTTGCCGCAAGCATCAAAGCGCCTCTTCGGAAGGTGGAAGGCTTTGCAAAAACTGCACTGACATATATTTGTTTATTTTTTTAAACCAATACACTGTACAAAGT
>CAMWPF010000013.1 GCA_947176045.1 uncultured Treponema sp.
CCGCCTGGGGGGGCGTCCTGGTGGGGGGGGGGACGTCACTGCGGGCGGGTGGCGCGCGGGGGTTTGGGCGCATGCCGGCGGGGCGGGAGGCGCGGCTTCTGCGGAGCGCGGACGGAACGCCTGTTTTGGGAAATGCGCCTACGCCGGATGCGGACGGCGCGGAGCGGCCGCCGGTTCCGGCGGCTGGAGCGTCAGCGGAACCGGGAGCAGCCGGAAGCACTGCGGCTTCCGTTCCGTCCAAAAAAGAAAATGGAGGAGAAGCATGATTTTATTGATTGACAATTACGATTCATTCACATACAACATCTATCAGTCGCTTGCGAAGTTGACGGCGGAGGAAATCAAGGTCGTCCGAAGCCGGGAGACGACGGTCGACGCGCTTGCCGCGCTGAATCCGTCGCGGCTGATTGTGTCGCCGGGGCCGGGACGCCCGGAAGACGCCGGCATTTCTGTGGACGCGGTCCGGCATTTTGCGGGGCAGATTCCGATTCTGGGAATCTGCCTTGGGCATCAGGCGATCGGCTGCGCGTTCGGCGCGGACATCGTTCAGGCGAAATGCATCAAGCACGGCGTCGCGGAGGAAATCGCGCTGGACGGCAAGGGAATGTTCCGGCTTGTCGGGCGGCGGGCGACGTTCACGCGCTACCACAGCCTTGTCGTCGATGGGCGCACGCTTCCTGCTGATTTTGAGGTTTCGGCGCGGGCGGATGACGGCGACATCATGGGCATCCGGCACACGTCGCTTCCGATTGAGGGCGTCCAGTTTCATCCTGAATCAATGGCGTCCGACAAGTGCAGGGAATTTTTCACGGCGTTCCTGAACTACCGCCGGGAGCCGTTTCCGTGTTCGGATGTCCTGAACGCGCTGTGCGCCGGGAAGGATCTTGACCGCCGGACGGCTGAGCTGTTCATGGAGGATTTGACGGACGGCTGCATGGATGAGCGGCAGACTGCCGCGATTCTGACGGCGCTTGCCGCGAAGAAGCCGGTGGAGGCGGAAATCGCTGGGTGCGCGTCGGTGCTTTGCCGGAAGAAGACGCCGTTTCCGCTGGAATCTGCGGAGCTGACGGACATCGTGGGAACTGGCGGAGACAGCAAGGGCAGCTTCAACATCAGCTCGCTTTCTGCGGTTGCGGCGGCGGCATGCGGACTTCCGGTTGCGAAGCATGGAAACCGCGCGGTTTCCAGCAAGAGCGGCGCGGCGGATTTTTACGAGGCGCTCGGCATCAAGATTGACAATCCGCCGTCCAAAACTGCGGACGTCATCCGCTGCACGAATTTCGGATTTTTGTTCGCGACGGTCTACCACGGGGCGATGCGTTTCGCCGCGCCTGTCCGCAGGGCGCTCGGCATCAAGACGATTATGAACCTGCTCGGCCCGCTTTCCAATCCTGCCGGCGCAAAATATCAGATGCTGGGCGTATACGACAAGTCGCTGCTTGCGCCGGTCGCGCGCGCGTCGAAGATGCTCGGCTCCAAGCGGGTCATGGTCGTCGCCAGCGACGACGGATTCGACGAAATTTCACCGTGTGTGCCGACGTCCGTCTTTGAAGTCGATGAGGCGGGAACGGAGCGCGAATACACGATTGATCCGGCAGATTTCGGGCTGGACGGCTGCCGGGGCGAGGAGCTTTCCGGCGGAACGGCGCAGGAAAACGCGGCTATGGCGGTGGATATTTTGAACGGCGGCGGAAACCGCACCATCAAGGCGGCGGTCGCCCTCAATGGCGGTGCGGCGCTGTACATCGGCGGAAAGGCGGCGTCCATTCTGGAAGGATTCCGAAAAATCAACGATGCCATTGATTCTGGAGCCGTCCGTGCGGAATTGGAGGCGGTTCGAGAGGCGTCAAATGTGCAGTGAGGCTGGATGCGGCGCGGCTGCTGCCGGCGCACGGCGGGATATTCTCGCTGAAATCACGGAACGCCGGCGAGCTGACATTGCAGAGCGCGGCTGTTCGTTCGGGCGGGCTGTGCCTGCCGTCCGGACGCGTCCGGTCGTTCCGTTCCTGCCGGAAGCCGGCACGATTTTGGAAATCAAGCGCGCGTCGCCGTCGAAGGGGCTGATTGCGCCGGAGCTTGACGCGGCTGAAACGGCGCGCGCGTATATTTCTGCCGGAACTGCCGCGATTTCCGTTCTGACGGAGGAGCGGTATTTCCGAGGCTCGCTCGATGATTTGGTTTCTGCCGCCGATGCCGCCGGAAACCGGGCGGCGATCCTCCGCAAGGACTTCCTGCTGGAGCCGGAGGAAGTGGAGGTTGCGTTCCGCTGCGGCGCGGACGCGGTTCTGCTCATCGGGCGGATTCTGCCGGCGGAAAAGCTTCTGGAACTGGCAGAGGCCGCGTTTTCCTTCGGAATGTCCGTCCTGTTTGAAGTCCGTGAAGACAGCGATGTTGAGAAGGCGTTCCGGCTGCTGGAATGCGCGCGCGAAAACGGCGCTGGCCAGCAGGTCGTGCTCGGCATCAACGCGCGGGATTTGGCGACGTTCGCAATCGACCTGCTTGTTCCGCTCCGGCTGAAGCGCAAAATCCAGCGGCTGTATGAGCAGCGCGGCCGCGCGCTTGCCGCGCCGCGGATTGTTTCGGAATCCGGCGTCTCAACCCCGGAGGCTGCGGAATTTGTGGGGCGGCTTGGATTTTACGGCGTCCTCATCGGGGAGGCTGCGGCGCGGAATCCGGGCAATGCGGCGCGGCTGGTGGAGGCGTTTGTGTCGGCGTCGCAGAACGCCGGGCGGCGTCTGGATTCTTCTTCGGACTTCCGGCCGTACGCGTTCTGGGAAAAATGGGCGCGGCTTCTGGAAGAAAAGCCGTCGCGCCCGCTGGTAAAAGTGTGCGGGCTTGCTTCTGTTCCCGATGCGGAATTTGCGGCGGCATCCGGTGCGGACGTGTTGGGATTCATTTTTTCCAGTAGAAGTCCGCGCTCCGTGTGCGCGCTGTGCGGGGATGGCGCGGCGTTGCTCCGGCGCGTCAGGGAGGCGCTTTCTGCGCTTGCGTCGTCTGGGAAAATCGCACGGCGGCCGCTGTGCGTGGGCGTTGTTACCGACGTGCATTCCCTGGAATATGCGTTGGCGCAGGAGCTTTTGGCGGAGGGCGCGCTGGACGGAATGCAGTTCCACGACTGTTCCAGCAGTGCGGACGGCGCGGCGGGATTTCCGGCAGTTCCGCTCGGTTGCGGCGCGGATATTGAGCGCTTGAAGGCGCTGTATGCGGCGGGATTTCCGCGCGCCTTGATTGACACGCGGACGGAATGTGCGTCCGGCGGAACGGGAATTCCAGCCGATGCGCGGCTTGTTTCTGAGGCGGCGAAGCTTGCCCCGCTGTGGCTTGCGGGCGGCGTCAATCCGCAGAACGCCGCGGAATTTGTCCGAAGGTACCGTCCGGAGCTGATTGACGTTGCGAGCGGCGTTGAAGAACGTCCGGGCGTGAAGGACTATAAGAAAATTACAGCGCTTTTTTCCGCCCTGCCAGCGGAACGGTGCGAAAGATAGGAGAAAACCGAATTTGAACAAAGCAAGCGACACCGGATTTTTCGGACGGTGCGGGGGAAAGTATGTCGGAGAAATCCTCCGGCAGCCGATTGACCAGCTGGAACAGGCGTTCCGGACGCTGATTCGCGACGCGGACTTTCTTGCGGAGCTTGACGCGGTCAGGAGCGATTTTATCGGACGGCCGACGCCGCTTCTGTACGCGGAGCGCACGTCGGACGCGCTTGGCGGCGCGCGGATTTTCATCAAAATGGAAGGACTTGCGCATACCGGCGCGCACAAAATCAACAACGCTGTCGGACAGGCGCTGATTGCCCGGCGCATGGGGAAGAAGCGGATCATTGCGGAGACCGGCGCCGGACAGCACGGACTGGCGACTGCCGCCGCGTGCGCGAAGCTTGGCTTGGAATGCCGGATCTATATGGGCGAAGTGGACGTGCGCAGGCAGCAGCCGAACGTCGCGGCGATGGAGATGTACGGCGCGACAGTTGTTCCTGTTGCGGCAGGCTCGCGGATTTTGAAGGACGCCATCAACGAGGCGATGCGCGACTGGGCGGCGAATTTTGAGACGACGCACTACCTCATCGGCTCCGCCCTTGGTCCTGCGCCGTTTCCAGACATGGTTCGCACCTTCCAGTCCGTCATCGGGCGGGAGACGGAGCGGCAGATGGCGGAGCGCGGAAAATCAATCGACGCGCTTGTCGCCTGCGTCGGCGGCGGCTCCAACGCCATTGGATTTTTTGAGCCGTTCATTGAGCGGGAGAAGCCGGATTTGTATGCGGCGGAAGCTGGCGGAACCGGGCCGGGGCGTGGAAACAACGCCGCGCGGATGGGCGGAGATGCGGTTGACGGCATCGTGCAGGGCTACAAGAGCCGCTTCCTGCTTGACGATGACGGACAGGTTTCCACAACGCGCTCCATTTCCGCGGGATTGGATTATGCGGGAATCGGGCCGCAGCTTGCGGACCTCGGTTCTTCCGGCAGGGTGCAGTTCAGCGCCATCCGGGACGACGAGGCGCTGCGGGCAGTCCAGACATTCGCACGCAACGAGGGCGTCATGTTCGCGCTCGAAAGCGCCCATGCAGGCGCGCTCGCGTTGAAGCTTGCGCCGGCTATGGGCGCGGACAAGAACATCGTCGTGAATATGTCGGGGCGCGGCGACAAGGACATTTTCATCACCAGTCCGATTTTCCGTCCTGCTGAATGGCGGGAATTCCTGACGGCGGAGCTGGAGCGGCTTGCGTCCGGAAAGGACATTCACGACGCGAAGTCGATGGGAGCGTGATTCCCGACGAATCAAAAATCAATCCGAGGCGGAACAAACTATGAAAGACGACAAGCAGAAAGACAAGCGCATACTGATGGCGCACCAAGTGGCGGGATATCCTGATGACGGAACGTGCCTTGCGGCGGGCGAGGCGCTGATTGCGGGCGGCGCGGACATTCTGGAAGTGCAGCTGGCGTTCAGCGATCCGAGCGCGGACGGTGCGGCGATTCAAACCGCCTGCTCGGCCGTCCTCGCGGCAGGGTACACCGTGCGGCGGGGCATGGACTATGTCCGCGAAATCAGGCGCCGCCATCCAGAAACGCCGGTGTACATTATGACGTACGCCTCCCTCGCATACCGCCCGGGAATCGGCAGCTTCGTGCAGATGGCGGCGGACGCCGGAGCCGCGGGGCTTATCATTCCCGACCTGCCGTTCGACCATGATGAAGGGCTGGGCGCGGCGTGCAGGGAGCGCGGCATCCGCCATGTTCCTGTCGCGGCGCCGTCCATGACCGCCGGACGGCTGGAAGCGATGGCGCACGGCGGCTACGAATGCATCTATACAGCGCTGCGCGCCGGAATCACCGGAAGCAAGACTGTCATCACGCCGGAAATGCTTGGCTTCATCGGCAAGGCGTCTTCCGGTGGCGCGAAGATTTTCGGCGGATTCGGCATCACGGACGCGCGGCAGGCGGAACAGCTTGCGCCGCACGTCCACGCAGTCGTCGCCGGCTCCGTCTTCGTCAACCTCATCACAAAAAACTACGACGCGCGGAACGCCGGCGCCTCCTGTGAAAAAATCGCGGCGGCGCTGCGGGCGAAGGCCGCCGAGCTTGCGGGGCTGTCTGGCGCGGAGTGATGTTCGGCTGGAGCTGCATACGGACGGAACGGTTCGGCTGTGTTCCGGCGCGTTCCGGGCTTCCCTCCGGTCGGTGCGCGCGGAGGAACGCGGACGGCGGCGGATGCGCCTCCACGCGGCGGAAAATGTCCGCGGCTTTTTGACTGCGAGCCGCGCGCACGCGCGCCTGCGGCGCGCCCCGGATTACATGTTTTCTGCGGCGGTGCTGAGGCTGGGGGAACCCGCTGCGCCCGACGTGGAGCCGTGCCGGAGGCAGGACCGGCGGCAGTCAGCGCGCATTCCGCGGATTGCGCGTCCTGTGCTGGATGCGCTTGGACGGCGGCGGACGTTTTTCCGCCGGAACCGAGCGCAAGCGGGCGGCGGAAGGGAGGATTGCGGGTGGTTCTGCGCCCGAACTGCTGTGCGGAATCAGAATACGAACGATTCGAGGAAGTCCGCGATTCCGTTGTCGTTGTTGCTTTTCCGGGTGACGAATGCGGCGGCTTCCTTGATGGAATCGTCGCCGTTGCACATGGCGACGCCGTATCCGGCGCGGCGGAGCATCGACTCGTCGTTCATGCCGTCGCCGAACGCCATGGTTTTTTCGCGCGGAATGCCGAGGCGTTCGGCAAGCCAGAGCAGCGCGGCGCCTTTTCCGCTGTCAGCCGGAACGATTTCCAGAAAATACGGCTTGCTTGTGAAGATGTCGGCGGCTCCGGCGAGCGTTTTGATGAGGTGCGGGCGGAATTCGGCGATTTTTTCTGGCGCCGCGGGAATGACCATTTTTGAATGTCCCGGCGCGAGGAATTCGGCGAAGTTGTCCTGAATTTTCAGATTCAGCCTGCTTATGTTGGCGTCCTTCTGCGTCCATTCGTTGTCCCGGGAAGCGTAGATAGTGGACGGATCGTACACCTGCGCCGGAAGTCCGTACTTTCCGGCTTCGGCAAACGCGGCGGCGAGGACGCTTCCGCTGACTTTTTTGGAAAGGATCGGCAGCCGCGTGTGCAGGTCGAAGACAATTGAGCCGTTGAGCGCGATGAGGTAGCGCCCCTGCTGCATTCCGGCGATGTTGAGCCTGCGCACATACGGCAGGATTGCGTTTTCCGCGCGCCCGGAGCAGAGGACGATGAAGATTCCGCGCGCGGCGGCTTTTTGCAGCGCGGCGGCTGTTTCCGGCAGGATTTCCAGACTGCTGTTCAGGAGCGTGTCGTCCAAATCAAAGGCGATCAGCTGTACGTCGAGTTTTTGGGAAGGAAGTTTCATCACGTACAAGTATACCGCGCTGAATCGGGGAGGTCAAACTGGCGGAGCCGGCGTGCGGATGCGGCATTTTTCAAGAAATTGCCGCCGGAATGCAACTTTTTCCGCGGACGGCGGCTCTAATTCAGTATGATGGAAAATACAATCAGCAGAATTTCCGTTTGGGGAGATTCCATATTGAAGGGCGCCGTAACCGGTACGGGAAGCGGACATTTATTCGACATCGTCGAGGACAGCAGCCTCGCGATTGCCTCTAGGAAGCTCGGATTTGAATTGAACAACCAGAGCGTGTTCGGAAGCATCATCACCAAGTCGCAGCGCCGCATGAACCGGGATTTGGAGCGCGGAATCGAATGCGATCTGGGCATCATCGAATCTGGCGGCAACGACTGCGACTACGATTGGACGGCCGTCAGCGAAAATCCTGACGCGGTTTCGGAGCCGCGCGTGCCGCTTTCGGACTTCATGCGGATTTTGGACGAAATGGTGCAGAGTCTGCGCGCGCACAAAATCACGCCGCTGGTGATGACGATGCCGCCGCTTGTGCCGGACCGCTGGTTCGCGCACATCTGCGCGAACCAGAATGCGGAGAACGTCCAGAAATTCGTCCGCGGCGTTCCCGACAAGCTTTACCGCAACCACGAGCTGTATTCGCTGCACATCGTCAAATATTGCTACGAAAAAGGCGTGCAGTTCGTCGATATGCGGATGGCGATGCTTGAGGCGCCGGACTACCGCGAGCTGATGTGCCTTGACGGAATCCATCCGAATGAAAAAGGCTATCAGTATATGGCGGAAGTCTGGGAGCGCGATCTGCCGCGCGTCCGGAAGGAATTCTAGGCTGGCGGCGCCTGCGCATCGCCGCGCTACCGTTCGTAGGTTTTGAGGATGCCTTCGGCAGTGGCGAGGCGGCTTTGGCGCAGGTTCATCGCCTGCCGTTCAATGTACTTGTGCGCCTGCTGTTCGGTCATGTTCAAGTATTGAATCAAAATGCACTTGGCGCGGTCGATGAGGCGGATTTCTTCGATTTTTTTCTGGAGCTTGAGGTTTTCGTTTTCCAGATTGTGGACGCGCTTCCGGCTTGCGACGAGGAGCTTCACTGCCTGATAGAAAAATTCCGGGCTGACGGGCTTGGGAAGGACGAACACGCCCGCCTCCTCGACCTCCATGTTGACGTCGTACAGCGCGGTGCTGTCCACAATTAGGATGATTCCCGCGTCGGTCTGCTCCGCGGCATACAGGGCGAAGTCGTCGCCCGCCTCGTCGGAAAGCGGCGAATCGATGATGATCAAGTCGAATGAATTCTGTATAAGGTCGCGCCGCGCTTCCGCGCAGTTCTGCGTCGTTACAATCCGGGAGAACGTGCGTGAATTGAGCATATCGGAAATGATGCCGAGCGTCGTGCTGGTGTTCGATACAATAAGGACAGAATCCATCGCCGCTTTTTATTCCGTCTGCGCGCCGGCTGATGCGATGAACGTCTGGACGGCTGGTTCCGGCAGGACTGACTTTATGAAGCCGCTGGTTCCGGCGAGCGCGGCAGCCTCCGCCAGGGAGCGCGGCAGCGTCGGCAGCTTCCGTGCGTCCGTTCCCGCTTGAAGTTCCGGCTGCAAGGAGGCGCGCGCTTCAATTCCTTCCAAGCCGGCGGCGATGATCAGGGCGAACGCGGTGTACTGGTTGCAGGACGGGTCGGGCGAGCGCAGTTCGATCCTGCTGCGGGATGCGTCCGCCGAATTCGGCACGCGGACGAGCTGGTTGCGGTTTCCATGGCTCCAGCCGATGTACAGCGGCGCGTCGAAATGCCCGAACCGGCTGTACGATTGCGGCGTCGAGTTGAGGAACGCCGTCGTTTCTCGGATGCGGTTCAAGACGCCGGCAAGGAATGATTTCGCTTCTTCCGAACAGCTTGGTTCGGAAAAGATGTTGCAGCCGTTCTTGCGGACGGACAGGTTGATGTGCAGTCCGTTTCCCGGCTTGTCGGCGAGCGGCTTCGGCGAAAAGTCGGCGTGCAGTCCGCTGCGCGAGGCGATGGTGCGGACGACGGTCTTGAACGTCGCGAGGTTGTCCGCCGCCTGAAGCGCCGCAGCGTGCTTGAAGTCGATTTCGTGCTGTCCCGGCCCGCTTTCATGGTGGGACGTTTCGGGCTGGATTCCCATCTGCTCCAGCGTGAGGCAGATTTCGCGGCGGACATTTTCGCCTTTGTCGATGGGCGCCAGATCGCAGTAGCCGCCTTCGTCGTGCGGAACGTCGGTCGGACGGCCTTTTTCATCCAGCTGGAACAGATAGAATTCGCATTCCGTTCCGATTTCAATGTCAAAGCCGTTTTTCGCGGCGTTCTGGCAGGCTTCTTGAAGGATGTGGCGCGAATCGCCTTCAAACGGGCGTCCGTTCGGGTAGCGGATGTTGCAGTAGAAGCGGACGACGCGCCCGTGCTGCGGACGCCACGGCAGGACGGAAAGCGTCGCCGGATCCGGCACCAGATAGAGGTCGCTTTCGTCAAAGCCGAGGAAGCCTTCTTCCGCGCTCGCCTCGAACGAAATTCCTGTCCGGAAGGCGCGGTCAAGCTCGCAGGGCTGGATTGAAATGCTTTTGAGCGTTCCAAAAATGTCGGTGAAAAACAGCTTTATAAATTTGACGTCGTTTTCTGCGATGTATTGCAGCACTTCGTTTTCTGAATAATCCATGGCAAGCTCCGGGCAGTTTCCGCCATTCTACCGCATCCTGTGAAAAAAGTCATCTGCGGAAGTCCGCGCCGCGGCCGCGCTTTTTGAATTGTGTATAAAATTCGCAAAATGTGGTAGAATGAACGCTATGGAATCAAATCTTTCGATGAAAAAAATCGCGGCGGTCGTTTCGGCGGCGGTGCTGTTCCTGCTGCTGCTTTCTTTTGCGCTGCTGGCAGTGCTGAACAGAAAGCCGTGCGCCGCTTTTTATGGAATATCGGAGCGTACGCAGAATGCGATGGAGGCGGTTTTGCAGCAGACTGCGGTGCGGCGCAAGGGAAAATCGCAGCCGTATGAGGTCGTGCGGCTGGACGATGCGCTGCCCCTTGCGGACGCGCTCAAAAAAGTCCGGCGCGTGGATGTGCTTTTCATTCATGCCGGATGCAATGCCGATGTTGCGGCGGCGCGTGCGAAAAAGAAGAAGAGCGGATTTGAGCCGGGCATCCTTTCCAAAATGACGACGTCCGTCAAGCAGGCGGCGCAGCCCGTGGACGGACGGATTGCCGCGGTTCCGCTTTTGATTGATCATTGCGAAATCGATATCAACCGGAACGCGTTTTCGAGCAGCGGAATGGAGGAGCTGTCGTACTGGAGCGATTTGGAGACGTTCGCGGACAAGACGCGGGCGTCCTCCCTTGCGGCGGCAGTTTTTGCCGGCGCGGACGACGCTTCCCTTGTGAATGTCTTCGGTGCGATGACGGAGGCGCTTTCCGGCGTAGACAGCTGGAACCGCGCTGTGGCGGAAATCCAGGCGGCGTTCGCTGAAGGCGGCGCGGCGGCGCGGATAGCGTCCGAGGCGGCGGCGCGGCTTTTGCAAAAGGACGGCGCGTTGTACGAGGCGGGGAACACTGTCCGGCGGTGGATTGACATCGGGATTTTTCCGAAGAATGTCATGGAATTGACGATGGACGATATTGAATTCTACATGACGCACCATTTGTCCCAAACCGCCTTTATGACGCTTTCCGACCATCGGACGCTGCCGATTGAGGCGCTTTCTGAATTCACGTCGATTTATTATCCATCGCGCGGCGGAACTGTGCGTCATTTTACGGCGCCGGTGATTTTTGCCGTTCCCCTCACAAAAAACAAGACCGCCCGAAGTTCCATCAGATCGCTTGCAGTGTCGCTCCAAAATATGTTGAGCGTGCGGACCGGACTGGCTCCGGCGGAAGCTTCCGCAGGCGTTCCGGACAGGCAGGCTGACGACGTCCGCTATTGGGTTGCGGCGTCGGAAGCTCCGCTCCCGGCGTTGAGCGCCGCCGCGTTCCGTTCCCAAGCAGAAGTTTCTGCGTTTGCCCGCGCGCTGCGGGCTTCCTTCCAGTGATTTTGACTTTTCATCATTTTTGACGGCGGGTTCCGCGGCTCCCATTCAGGATGCGGCGCCCGCCGTTGTTTTTTGCACTTGAATGCCACGTAAAAAAATGGACGGCCGGGCATAAAATGGCTATTTTATATCCAGAAGCGAACTGAAACTGACGGAGCCGTTGACGTTGTACAGACGGATTTGTATCATAATTGTAATTAGCGTTAGCTAACTAAGATAAGATGACGGACTGACAGGAGGATGTATGAGTTGTCTGAAAATTGAAACGGTCGTCGGACGGGAAATTCTTGATTCCCGCGGCAATCCGACGGTAGAGGCGGAGGTTGTCCTTTCCGACGGAACTGTCGGACGCGGAGCGGCTCCCAGCGGCGCGTCCACCGGCGAATTCGAGGCGCTGGAGCTGCGCGACGGCGACAAGTCTCGATATGGCGGAAAGGGCGTTTCCAAGGCGGTCGCCAACGTCAACACGAAGATCAAGAAGGCAGTCGCCGGATTGGACGCCTCCGACATTTATGCGGTCGACAAGGCGATGATTTCCGCCGACGGCACGAAGGACAAGTCGAATCTCGGCGCGAACGCGGTTCTTGCGGTTTCGATTGCGGCGGCGCGGGCGGCATCGGCGGCGCTCGGACTGCCGCTGTACCGCTTTCTCGGCGGCATTTCCGGCAACCGGCTTCCTGTTCCGATGATGAACATTCTGAACGGCGGCGCGCACGCGGCGAACACCGTCGACGTGCAGGAATTCATGATTATGCCGGTCGGCGCGCCGAGCTTCAAGGAAGCGCTGCGCTGGTGCGCGGAAGTGTTCCACGCGCTTGCCGCGATCCTCAAGGCGGAGGGGCTGGCGACGTCCGTCGGCGACGAGGGCGGATTCGCGCCAGATTTGGCGAGCGACGAAGACGCGATCCAGTATATCCTCAAGGCGGTTGAAAAGGCGGGCTATGCGCCGGGCAAAGATTTCATGCTCGCGATGGACGCCGCTTCCAGCGAATGGAAGGGCGCGAAGAAGGGCGAATACGTCCTGCCGAAGGCGGGAGCACGGTTTACGTCGGAATCGCTCATCGAGCATTGGAAGCAGCTTGTGGAGGCGTACCCGATTATTTCCATTGAGGACGCGCTCGACGAAGAGGATTGGGACGGCTGGAAGCTCCTGACGAAGGAATTGGGCGGAAAGGTGCAGCTTGTCGGCGACGACTTGTTCGTCACGAATACGGAGCGCTTGAAAAAGGGAATTGAACAGGGCTGCGGAAATTCCATCCTCATCAAGCTGAATCAAATCGGTTCGGTTTCCGAGACGTTGGAAGCAATCAAGATGGCGCACAAGGCCGGCTACACGGCAATTGCGTCCCACCGCTCCGGCGAGACGGCCGATACGACGATTGCGGATCTCGCCGTCGCGCTGAACACGTGCCAAATCAAGACCGGCGCGCCGAGCCGCTCGGAACGCGTCGCAAAGTACAACCAGCTGCTCCGCATTGAAGAAGAGCTTGGCGGAAGCGCGGTGTATCCCGGCATCGGCGCGTTCAACGTAAGGCGCTGAATTCAGATTCAACAGGCGCGCCTGGTCGTGCCAGAACAATAATTTTGGAGGAATATATGTCGTTGATCAACAAAGAGGTTTCGGATTTTTCGGTGCAGGCGTTTCAGGACAATGCGTTCAAAACGGTGGCAAAGGCGGACATCATGGGAAAATGGAGCGTCTTTTTCTTCTATCCGGCGGATTTTACGTTCGTCTGTCCGACGGAGCTGGAGGATTTGGCGAACAAGTACGCAGAATTCAAGAAGATTGGCTGTGAAGTGTATTCTGTTTCCTGCGATACGCATTTTGTTCACAAAGCATGGCATGACACGTCCGACCGCATCAAGAAGATCCAGTATCCAATGCTTGCCGATCCGACGCAGGCGCTGGCAAAGGATTTCGACGTGCTGATTGAATCCAGCGGGCTTGCCGAGCGCGGCACATTCGTCGTGAATCCAGAGGGAAAGATTGTCGCGTATGAAGTGAACGCCGGAAATGTCGGCCGCAACGCCGATGAATTGTTCCGCAAGGTGCAGGCGCTTCAGTTCGTTCATGAACATGGCGATGAAGTATGTCCGGCGAAGTGGCAGCCCGGGGCGGAGACGTTGAAGCCGAGCCTCGACTTAGTCGGCCAATTGTAGGATGAGGACGGTTCCGGCCGCCTTCGCAGCGTGGAGGCGGAGGCAGCCGGAATGAATTGTTGCCGGATGGTGCAAGGTGTTTTTATGGAACCGATGGAGAATATGTATGACGTTGTGGTTGTCGGCGGCGGGCCTGCCGGACTGACGGCGGCGCTGTATCTTGCCCGCGCGCGGTATCGGGTTGTCGTCGTGGAAAAAGAACAGTTCGGCGGGCAGATTACGATTACGTCGGAAGTTGTCAATTATCCCGGCGTCGCGCGGACTGACGGGCGGGCGCTGACGGAGACGATGCGGAAGCAGGCGGCGGACTTCGGGGCGGAATTCCTGCTGACAGAGGCGACCGGATTGGAATTGGACGGCGACATCAAGAAAGTCCGCACGGGCAGGGGGACATTGTCCTGCTTTGGCGTGCTGCTTGCGACCGGCGCGCATCCGCGGATGGTCGGATTTGAAGGCGAGGCGGATTTTCGCGGGCATGGCGTCGCGTACTGCGCCACATGCGACGGCGAATTTTTTACAGGGAAAGAAGTGTTCGTGGTCGGCGGCGGATTTGCGGCGGCAGAAGAAGGCGTGTTCCTGACAAAATACGCGCGTCATGTTACGATCTTGATTCGCGGGGAAGACTTTACGTGCGCGAAATCAGTTGCCGACGCCGCGCGGAACCATGAGAAGATCACCGTCCTGACGAATGTGGAAGTGCAGGGTGTTTACGGCAATTCCGCAGTGCGGCGCCTTGTATATCGGAACATCGTTACCGGCGAGACTACAGAATACAAGGCGCCCGACGGCGAGACGTTCGGCGTGTTCGTGTTTGCCGGATATGAGCCGGCGACAGCCTTGGTTGACGGCCGTGCGGCGCTGGATGAAGCGGGATACGTCGTGACGGACAAAAATCAGAAGACGAGCGTGGACGGGCTGTATGCCGCCGGCGACGTCTGCATCAAGAGTTTGCGGCAGGTTGTAACGGCAGTTGGCGACGGCGCGCTTGCGGCGACGGAACTGGAACGGTATGCGGCGGAAATGCAGAAAAAGACAGGCAGGAAGCCCGCCGCGCGCCAGGAAGGCAGCAGGGAAAATTCTGGATCAGCCGCCGCTTCAAGTCCGTCCGATGCCGGCGGATTCTTTTCGGAGGAAATTGTAGCTCAGCTGCATTCCGTGTTTGAAAAGATGGCGCGTCCGCTGGTCTTGAAGCTGCTTTTGGACGGTCGTCCAGTTTCCGCGGAGCTGCGTTCATATATGGAAGAATTGGCGGGACTGACGGACAAGCTTTCCGTGGAGATTGTGGAAAGTTCCGCAGGGGCGGAGCTGCCGTGCGTCCAAGTCTGCCTTCCGGATGGAAGCCGCACAAGAATGACGTTCCACGGCGTGCCGGGCGGACATGAATTCACATCGTTCGTTCTTGGATTGTACAATATGTCCGGGCCGGGACAGGCATTGGATGAGGAAGTCAGGAAGCGGATTGCAGCAATCGACCGGGACATCGAAATGCAGATTATGGTTTCGCTTTCCTGCACGATGTGTCCCGACCTTGTCGTCGCGGCGCAGCGGATTGCCGCGGAAAATCCGAGGATCCGCACCGACATCTACGATTTGAACCACTTCCCGGAGATGAAGGAAAAATACCAAGTCATGAGCGTGCCATGCATGATTGTGAACGGCGGCGCGCCCATTTTCGGAAAAAAGAATGTAGAGCAGCTGCTTGCGTTGTTGGAAGGTGCCGGAACATAACAGCAGACCGCCTTCCAATCAGGGCGTTCCGGCAGCGTGCTGGCGCACGCTGCCGTCGGGTGCTTGCCTTTACTCCTCGGCCGCTGCGCGTCCTGCGGTGTACCGGCGCGCCCCCTAACGCGGGCGGCTCCGCCGCCCTTCCGCCCGGACGGAACTTCCGCTGGAACGCGCGTTCCAGCGGCGGCGGTACGGCGCGCGCGGCGCGCCGGAGGAGCAGCCTACGCCGGACTGGAGCGGGCGCGCGAAGCGCGCGTGCGCACGGCTTGCCTTGCCCGCACCGGCGGCCGGTTGCGCCGCGTGGAGGAGCCGCCCGCCGCCGTCCGCGTTCTTCCGTGCGCACCGACCGCAGGGAAGCCGCGCAAGCCCGGAAGCCCCGC
>CAMWPF010000014.1 GCA_947176045.1 uncultured Treponema sp.
TTCATATACTATGATATAATTGAAAATCGGATATTTTCAATTCGTTCACGGGAGGGAACAGATGAACGAATGGCTGAAGCAGGCGACCGGCAAGGCAAGCACCTTGTGGAAGAACAGTTCGGTCGTCAAAAAAGTGATTCTTTTCGGCGTCATCGCAGTCGTCGTCATAGCGATTGTCGTGGCGGCGAGGGTGTCGGCCGCACCTGCGACGGTGCGGCTCTTCAATGCGCCGGTTGCAAACGAGACGTCGCGCACGCAGATCCTCGACCGCATCTCACAGGAAAATGTAACCGCCTACGTGTCTGCGGACGGCTACATTTCCGTCGCCGACGACCGGACGGCGCGCTCCATGCGCAGCATCCTCATCAGCGAAGGCCTTGTTCCCTCCAGCATAGATCCGTTCGCCGGCTTCTACAACCGGAGCTGGTCCACGACGGACGCCGAACAGAACGTCCGGCTCAAGAACGCAATCACCCAGACAGTCAAGCAGCACTTGGAGGCGATTTCCGACATTTCGGCGGCGTTCGTGACGATCGTCCTGCCGGAGAACGAGCTGTTCGCCGCGGATCAGAAGCCTGTTTCCGCGAGCGTCATCCTCAAGGTTACGCCGACAAGCACGCTGACGACCGACCGCCGGCGGATCCTCGGCATCCAGAAGCTCATCCTTTCCGCGGTGGAGGGGCTGCGGGCGGAGAACCTCACGATTTCTGACACCGACGGCAACATCCTCAACGACTTTGAGGGCATGGCGGAAAGCGACCGCGTCTCTCTGATTGAAAAGCAGCAGAAGCTGCGGCAGAAGCTTGAGGCCGAGCTTGCCGCGAAGGTTCTGAACGCCTTGCAGCGGACGTACACGGCGGACAGGATCCGCGACTTGAACGTCAGCATCGACATGGATATGTCCGAAAAGACGAGCGATTCGACGATCTATTCCCCGATCCAGATCCGCCCGGACAATCCCGACACGCCGTATGATGATTCGGAATACCGCGACACGCTGCCGATTTCGCAGCAGACGGTTACGAAGGAATGGCAGGGCACCGGCTACAATCCCGAAGGGCCTGCGGGCGTGGAGGGGCAGACGCCGCCGGTCTATTCCGACATGTCGAACGTCATCGGAAAGTCGGTGGAAACCGGCGTGACGCAGAACAATGTGGTGAACACGACGCGGACGACGGAAAAAGTGGCGCCGAAGCCCGGCCGCGTGACCGTCTCCGTCAACGTGGACGGAAAGTGGACGAAGGCGCGGGATCCCAAGACGAACGCCTACATCATCGACGACGACGGCTCGATCCGCCGGAACTATACCGAAGTTCCCGAAGCGGAATTGGAGAAGCTCACGAACTATGTGCGCGCCGCCGTCGGCTACGACCGGAACCGCGGCGACACGGTAACCGTTACGAACATCCAGTTCGACCGCACGGCGCAGTTCGAGCAGGAGGACAGTGAGTATTTCCGCAAGCAGCAGGCGCGCCGCACGACGCTGCTGGTGCTTGCCGCCGTCGCAGTGGTCCTCATCGGCTTCATCTTGTTCCGCGCCATCAGCAAGGAGATGGAGCGCCGCCGCCGCCGCCGCGAGGAGGAGCTGCTCCGGCAGCAGCAGGAAGAGCGGGAGCGCGCGCTGTGGGACGCGAAGGACGAGGCGAATATGCAGGTTACGATGTCCGTCGAAGAGTCCCGCCGCGCGGAGCTGCAGGAGAATGCAATCAATATGGCCAAAGAGCACCCGGAAGACGTTGCGATGCTCATCCGCACTTGGCTGATGGAGGAATAGAAGCATGGCTGATGAAGAAAACGAATCTCCCAAGTCCAGTCCGAAGCCGATTCCGAAGCCCGGCAGCTTGAAGTCGGGTTCGTCGGGCAAGAAGGACAGGAAGGACTACAAAAGCCTCTCCGGCCGGCAGAAAGCAGCCATCTTCCTCGTTTCTCTGGGAAGCGACATTTCGTCCGAAATCATGAAGCATCTGCGCGAGGACGAAGTTGAGACGCTGACGTTTGAAATCGCCCGTCTGGAAACAGTTGACGCGGAATACAAGGACGCCGTCCTTGAGGAATTCCAGGAGCTGATGAACGCCCAGAATTTCATTACGACTGGCGGCATCGACTATGCGCGCGAGCTTTTGGAAAAGTCGCTGGGCAGCCAGAAGGCGATCGACATCATCAACCGCCTCACCAGCTCCTTGCAGGTTCGCCCGTTCGACTTCATCAGGCGCACGGATCCGGCGCACCTTCTGAACTTCATCCAGCAGGAATATCCGCAGACAATCGCGCTGATCCTCGCGTATCTGGAGCCGGGCAAGGCCGCCGTCATCTTGCAGAACCTTCCCGAAGAAATGCAGCCGGAAGTTTCCAAGCGCCTCGCCACGATGGACCGCACGTCGCCGGACGTCCTGCGCGAAGTGGAGCGCGTTCTGGAGAAGAAGCTTTCCACGCTGTCTTCCGAAGACTACACGGCGGCGGGCGGCGTCGAAAGCATCGTCGAAATCCTCAACCTTGTAGACCGTTCCTCCGAAAAGGCGATCATCGAGTCGCTTGAGGAAGAAGACCCGGATCTGGCGGAGGAAATCAAGAAGCGGATGTTCGTGTTCGAAGACATCGTCATGCTGGACGACCGCGCCATCCAGAAGGTCCTCCGGGAAGTCGATACGCAGGAGCTTTCCAAGGCGCTCAAGTCCGTCGATACGGAAGTGCAGGACAAGATTTTCCGCAATATGTCGAAGCGTGCGGCGAGCATGCTCAAGGAAGACATGGAATTCATGGGCCCGGTGCGCCTCAAGGACGTGGAGGAGGCGCAGCAGAAGATTGTCTCCACCATCCGGCGGCTTGAAGATTCCGGCGAAATCGTCATCGCCCGTTCCGGCGAAGATGAGCTTGTATAAGGGTTCTGGAGGAAAGCATGGCGAAGACCGTATTCAGGCCGAATGAAATCAAGGCGAAGCCCGGCGAGGTAACGCTCAAGCTCATCCATGACTACGCCCCCGTTCAGGAGGCGCAGGAAAGCGAGGCGGAAGAATACCGCGGGCCGACGGCGGAAGAGCTGCGCCGCGACGCGGAGGCGTTCAAGACCGGCTGGGAAATAGAAAAGAAGCGGATGCTTGAGGAAGCCCAGAAGTCCGCCGACGATATTGTGCATAAGGCGGAGGAAGCCGCCTTCGCGGAAGTCAAGCGGCAGTCCGATCAGGCGCAGGTCATAAAGGCTGACGCCGAGCGCGCCGCGGCTGAAATCGTGGAACAGGCGAAGGCCGAGGCGGCGAGGATTGTCGCGGAGGCGCGGGTCGAAGAGGAGCGCATCAAAAAGGCGGCGCATGAGGACGGATTTTCGCAGGGACATGACGAAGGCTGCCGCGCCGGCGAGGATGAGGTCGCCCGCCTGATCGAGCGGATGCACCGGATTGTCGAGGCCGTGATGCTCCGCCGCGAGGAAATCCTGCGCGGCACCGAGCAGCAGATTGTCGATCTTGTCATCCTCATGACGCGGAAGATTGTCAAAATCATTTCAGAGAACCAGAAGAACGTCATTATGAGCAATGTGCTTGCGGCGCTGAAGAAGGTGCGCGCGCGCGGCGCGGTGACGATCCGGGTCAACCTTGAGGACTTGAAGCTGACGACGGAGCATACGGCGGAATTCATCAAGCGGGTGGAAGCCGTGCAGGGCATCACCGTGCTTGAAGACTCCACCGTGGAGAAGGGCGGCTGCATCGTCGAGACAGATTTCGGCGCGATTGACGCCCGCATTTCAAGCCAGCTGACCGAACTGGAAAACAAGATTATGGAAATTTCGCCGGTCAAGGCGGTGGCGCGCGCCAAGTCGCCGGACGCGGCGGAATAAGGATTCGTGCCTGTGGAAGCGCCTTCCCTTTCCGGCTGTTCTGACAGCTTCGACTTTTCAAAATATGCTTCGCACGTCGAGGACTACGATCCGATCCTGTACGTCGGGCGCGTCTCCGCAGTCAGCGGCCTTGAAATTCTGAGCTGCGGGCCGTGCGCGAAAATCGGTGAAATTTGCACCATCAAGCTGCCGGACGGACAGGAGCTGCTTTCCGAGGTCGTCGGTTTTGACGGCACGACGGTCAAGCTGACGGCGTTCGGCAGCACGGAGGGCATCGAGGCGGGCTGCGAGGTCGTCGGCTCGGGAAGTCCGCTGCACGTTCCTGTGGGAACGGCGCTGCTCGGCAGGACGATCGACGCGGCGGGGCGTCCGTGTGACGGACGCGGCGCGCTGGTGCCGGACGGATACTATCCCGCGCTCGCGTCTCCGCCTGATCCGATGACGCGCCAGCCGGTGGAGCGGCGCATCACGACGGGCGTCCGTTCGATCGACGCGCTTCTGACCGCAGGAAAGGGGCAGCGCCTCGGCATCTTCGCCGGCTCCGGCGTCGGAAAGTCAACCCTGCTCAGCATGATTGCGCGGAACACGGACGCGGACGTCAACGTCATCGGCCTCATCGGCGAGCGCGGCCGCGAAGTGCTCGACTTCATCAACCGCGACCTGGGCGAGGAGGGCCTCAAGCGCTCCGTCGTCGTCGTGGCGACCAGCGACCAGCCGTCCATCTGCCGCCTGCGCGCCGCCTACGTCTGCACGGCCGTCGCCGAATACTTCCGCGACCAGGGCAAGGACGTCATGCTCATGCTTGACTCCGTTACGCGGTTCGCGCAGGCGCAGCGCGAGATCGGGCTTGCGAACGGCGAGCCGCCCGCGCAGAAGGGCTATCCGCCGAGCGTGTTCGACATGATTCCGAAGCTGCTGGAGCGCGCCGGAACGAACGACAAAGGGACGATCACCGCCTTCTACACGGTGCTTGTGGACGGCGACGACATGAACGAGCCGATTGCCGACAAGGTGCGCGGAACGCTGGACGGGCATATCGTCTTGAACCGCAAGCTCGCGCAGGCGTACCATTATCCGGCGGTCGATGTCCTGCAATCCATCAGCCGCCTTTCCAAGCGCGTTTCCGGCGAAATGACGCGCCGCGCCGCCGGAAGGATCCGCGAGCTGATGGCCGTCTACCAGAACAACGCCCAGATGATAAACGCGGGCATCTACCAGAAGGGAAATTCTGCGGAAATCGACGAGGCGATCGACAAGTATTATGACATCGAATCGTTCCTCAAGCAGGAGGAATACGACGCCTGCCCCATGAACGAGACGCTGGACAGGCTTTCCGCGCTGAGCGGCGTCGCAATTCCCGAGGCGGAATATGTGGAAAATCCGGCGGCAGGGCTTCAGAGTACGGCGCAGATTGCGGACGCGCGGGCGAAGCCGGCGCAGGAACAGGAATCTGAACCGACGGCATGAAGCGCTTTTCGTTCGAGCTGGAAGACGTCCTGCAATTCCGCACATTCGAGCAGCGGCAGGCGGAGCTGGCGCTGGCGCTGGCGCTTGCCACGGAAAAGGAAATTCAGGACAGGCTTGACGCGCTCGCCGCCCGGCAGGCGGAGTCCGTGCGGCAGGCGCGCGGCTCCACGGAGCTTTCCGTCATTGCGGACGCGAGCCGGTTCAGCGCGTTCGTCCGCCTTCAAAGCGAACGGCTGCTGGAGGAGCTTTCGCAGGCGAAGCTTGCTTCCGACGAAAAGCGCCTCGCGCTTCAAAAAATCATGCAGAAGACGGACGCGCTCGAGCGCCTCAAGGACGAACAGCGAGAAGAATGGCGCCTTGCGGAAGACCGTGCGGAGGATGACGCCGTGGACGACATTGTGACGGGGCGCTTCCGCCGCTGACTATTCAGCGCGGCGCACGGTGCGGAAGCCGATGTACGGCGTCCGCTTGTTGGGCGCCACCGAAACCAGCCGGCAGGAGACCTGCATCAGCACGGCGGCATCCATGCAGCTTCCGCCCATGACAAGGAAGCTCCCGGAGGACGGCTCCGCGCGGCTTTCCGTCCATTCAGCGGCGTTTCCGCTCATGTCGTATACGCCGAGCGCGTTGCACGCCAGCGACGCGCACCGCCTTGTCGAAAGCGATCCGCTTCCCTCGTACACGCAGACGCGCGCAAGCGCACCGCTGTCTGCGGCGCCCGCCCACGGCGCGCTCCATGCCTTTTTGTCGAAGTCGCCGGGAACCGCCGCCGCCGGCGCTCCGTATGCGTACAGCGCCGCAATGCCGCCGCGCGCCGCGAATTCCCATTCCTCCGCCGTCGGAAGCCGGTAGCCGCCGTTCTCTTTCTTTGCAATCGGATTGTCGCATCCGCCGCTCTCCGCGTCCTTCAGCTCCGTTCCGTCCGCGCCGAAGTACACCGGCTCATATCCGTTCATCCGGCTCTTCGCATTGCAGAACACCACCGCATCGCGGAAGCTCGCATAGACCGCCGGCTGTCCCGTCCGCCTGTCGGAGGAGCGCGACATTTCCTCGGACATCAGGTCGCCGTCCGAGCCATAGATTCCCGCGCTGCCTGCGAACGCATAGCCGTTTTCCAGCGCCCACGCGCGCACCGCCACCCATTCCGTGTAGCTTGTCTCTGCCGCGGAAATCAGGAACTGCCCGATTTTTGTCTGCACGTCCTCCGTTCCGAACGCGCCCGCGCCGTTGTGTCCGTCCGAGTAGTCCGTCCTGCCGGAAACGGCGATGGTTCCGTCCGCGTCCAAAAGCTCCTGCGAGCCGGAAAGGCTTCCCTGCGCCCGCGCCGCGCATATGTGCCAGTCCGGCGCATACACCCACGCGGTGAATCCCGCGCGCACCTCCGCGCCGCCGTATTCCCCAAACAGGAACGACACGCCCGCCGCGCCTGATTTTGCCGCCACGCGCGGCATCCCGCCTGCGTCCGCCGTGGAAAGCGCCCGCTCCGAGCCGTCGGTATACGTTCCCGTGAACTGGATGCCGTCCGTCAGCGGGAGGAACGCGCCGTCAGAGACGGGGATTTCCGCGCCGTCCGCCGCCAGATTGTCCGCCGCGCGCACCGCGCCGTCCGCCGACAATACGTACTGCACGATGTGCGGCGGCGCGTCCAGCCGCACCGATACGAGCGCGGGCGCGACGACGTTCACCGTAAACGATGCGCGCTGCCCCTGCCATACGGCGCTGCACGAAACTTCGCCCTGCCTTTCGCTGGAAAATCCTATGACATAGCTTTCATCAAGGCTCCGTTCGTCCGCCGTGCCGTCCGTATAGACGAGCCGCGCCCAAAGCCCGTCCGCACGCAGCGGCTCGCCCAGCGCGTATTCCGTCTTGTCCGGCGGCGACAGGACTTCCAGCCGCTTCGGCGCCTTGTCCGACACAACGACCGTCCATTCCGCGCCCACGCCTCCCACCGAAACCGCCAGCGTCTGCCCGCCCATCTTCATCGCGTCGTAGCCGGAAATGTTCTCCTCGACCGAAATGTCCAGCTTCCGCACCGTTCCGTCGGAATACTCGCCCTGCACGAACAGGTACGAAATGTCAAGCGGCTCCCCGCGCGCGTACTTGTTCTTCGCAAGCAGGCTGTTCACGCGCAGCGCCACAAGCTCCGCCTCCGCGCCGACCAGCACCTCCGCGAATTCCGCCCCTCCTGCGCCGCACGAAAGCAGCAGCAGGAGGACGGCGGAAACAAGAGCGGAGGAACGGACGGCGCGGCGGAGAAGGGGATGCGGGGTCATGGCTTTGTGGGATAGCTCCCATAGAGATCGACATTATGTAAATAGACAGAGTTGGATGGGTTGTCAGTCGTACAGCCATCGATCTTCAGCTTGCAGCCGGAATATGACGAGCCATCGCTCCGGTCTGCCTTCATATATACATCGCATCCAGAAGGATTGATTTCCGTGGTGTTTGACTCGAATTCGCAGTTGTTGATTGTGGCAACTATGTTATCTGACTTGCATTCTATAAAGATTGCTCCTCCGACGAGTTTTGATGTGTTGTTTATGAAACGGGAGTTTCTTATGTCTATTTTTCCTGCGGTCTCATTTTCCACATTTATTGCTGCTCCTCCTGATGCTCCTCCTGCACTTGTAGTCCCATTGTTTTTGAAGCATGAGTCGGTGATAGTTAGTTCTTTACCACAAAAATTAATCGGAGCTCTAAGATAGTTGGAGAAAGAAGAGTGTGTAATCGTGAGAGTTGTATTATTATTTTCTCTTATATCAATCGCATTATTGGTTATGGTTGAGTTATCAGCTAAGGAGAATGTAGAGTTTGTGATAGTTACAGAAGAATCACCAGTTATATTAAGAAAGTCCACAGTAGCATCTGTTATAGTTATTTCACCCATACCACTTATAAAACAGATTACTGAGTTTCTTTCATTTTCATTATAACTTTCTATAGTGAGACTGTTGGAAGTGCTTACATAGTCGGCTGTTACTCCTTGGAGCTTAATGGTACTACTAGTAGTACCATTGATATCTTCTTCGAATGTGGAATTTTCTGCGGTGAGGTTGTTAAATCCACCGATATCTTCCTTGATTTCTGAACCTGTTATGTTCACTGTGCCATTCCAGTATATATATCCTAAAATAGTGATGTTTGTGAGTTGTAAAGTTCCGCTGCCTTTGCTAATAGAGGCGATACTTCTCTTTAAGTCGTCGCTGGTATAACCCATTATCGATATGTTTGTTCCGCTATACGCCGTCATGGTAATATCAGAATCCCCGGTAGTCATTAGATAACCGGCAACGGACGTATTTGTCAGATTTATCTCACATTTTGATTCGTTATTGGTGATTGACCCGTTGATGGTTGAATTTGTTCCGGTAACGGAGGTTGCGTTTTGGATGTCGCCGGTCGTGCTGCCGGAGGACACTGCAACTGTTCCGCTTTGGATGTCGCCGGTCGTGCTGCCGGAGGACACTGCAACTGTTCCGCTTTGGATGTCGCCGGTCGTGCTGCCGGAGGACACTACAACTGTTTTGCTTGAGGTTATATTTCCTATTTCTGAATTATTTTCCGCAGTGATTGAGCTTGAAGAATCTTTGATGTCTTTGACGTGACTGTCATTTATGTTAATGATACTTTTGTAGGTATTGAGATCGCCGTCTATCGTACAGCTTGTAAGTTCCAGTGTGCCGTTGGTACTTTTTACTGGATAGGAAAAACTGCCGGACACTGGGTACGATTTATTTACATCCTCAAAACTCGGATAGTCGCCTAGGGAGAATTGCTGTCCGCTTACACTGGCAGTTGAGTCCAGCAACGACAAACAGCAGAGGAAGTCATTTTTTTCGTCGTCAATGCGTATTTCTCCGTAATTCAGAATGATTGCCGCTTTTTTACTGATTTCTTTTAAATCCTTGTTGTACAGCGGCTTTTCGATTTCAATTTGTTCTGCGGAGAAATCTATGATGTCTCCTTCTTTAAGCGGAGATACATAATACCGCACGAAATTGTCGTACTGATTGCCTCCGAATGTATTCAGCTGTATGGCATACAAATTTGTATATGGGCTTTCGATTTTGTTTTCAGTGAATGTCGTGCTGTTTTCTGGAAATCGATAATTGCTTGCTAAATTGCAATAGAAAAATGTTTGGCTTTTGCTTTTAAAAGTATTCCCTGTAAGTTTGATTGTTCCGTTTGCATTGATAATAGTGATAGCTTTTGCATTTCTTTTTGACGGATATATGCACTGCGAGTTCTGTATTGTTAGGTTGCCACCGTTGGCGTTGTTAGGATTCATCTCCAAGAAATTATTTTCTATGTTGAATGTGCAGCTGTCTATGTTGATGAAGGGGTTGTTGTATGAATTCACAATGATATAAGATTTGGAACAGTCTGATACAGCGGAATTGGAGAATGCGCAGTTGTCTAGGCTGACCGTGAATGACGGGCAAGAGTTGACATTAAACAGGCTGTCACCGGTTTCTTTCATTTTTGTATTGAGCATTTCCACTTGAACGTAATCATTTGTATCTGTTGTATTGAATGAAGAATTGTTGAATGTGCTGTTCTCAACGTGAAGATTGCAGTACTCATTCGTGCCAAGGGTGAGTTTGAAGCCTTCGATGGTGCTGCCCGTTATATCGCACTGAGTTCTGAGGGTGATGAGCGCATTGTTTGCAGCCGATTCGTTTTTTAGCTCACAGTCCGTAATTTCATTTGCATAAAGATTTGTATTGGAGTTGTTGGCTGAAAAAGAATAACGGCACTTTTTAAAATAAAGGTTCGGTGCGGAGTAGGATGAGGTGGTGTTTGGGAACGACATATTGTCAAAGGAGCATGAGTCTATCTGAACGGTGATCTTCTCTCCTAATATCAGCTCAGTTTGCTTTGAGCTGTCGGCGTTTGAAAATGTGCAGTATTTTAAAATGAGTGATTCCTTATCCTTTGTTTTTATTGATAATCTGCTGTCCAAATCAGAGTATGGAGGATTTACAAAATCGGAACAGGATGCTCCTACCGTTTCAGCGTAGAGGCTGCTTATGGCAAGCTTGCTGTTTTCGACAAGGACAGTATTAAAATAGTAGTTCCCGGAAGCTCCGATTGAGGCAGCCCGGACTGTACAGTCTGAAAGAGTGAGGGATACGTCGGTGATGTTATCATGTCCGAGGAGCGATGCGGAGTGAGAATTCAGCTCCATGTCGATTCCGTCAAACACAATCTCCCTGGAAGGTGTGTTGGTGTTGTCGTCGTGGAGTTTGAAAAGGTGATGGTTTGCAGTGGCGCCCGGCTGGTAGAGCTTTGTCTGCACCGCGCATACGTCGGCTTCATCACTGCTGTTATGTATTATGTTTGTCTCGTCACCCTTTGCATTTTCTACGGCGTTTACGTCAAATTCTATTTTCCGCTGCTTTTTCCGCCGGTCGTCCGCGCGCGCCTCGGTGCCGTCGAATCCGCCGCGGATTATGGTGTTCGCGGTGAGCGGAAGCCCGCTTGCGCGGTACGCGTCGGAAAGCGGAGCGTACGCTTCTCCGCCGTTGTGCGCTATCCAGATTTCCTTCTGCGAGTCGCCGTAGGCCTGCGCCTGCTCGAACGCGGCGTCAAGCGTGATGTATGCGTCCTGCCAGCACGTTCCGTTGTTCCGTCCGATGGCGGCGGCGTCGACGTAGATGACCGGCCCCGCCTCCTGCACGGAGACGGCGTACTGCTTGGAGTACAGGCCGTTCGCGCTGGTGACGGTGTAGACGACTTCGCCGGAAAAATCCTGCCGCGAGCTGCCGCTCGCCTGCTCGGCGCCGTCCACCGTAACCGTTCCCTGCGCGGAGAACCGCGGGACGAGGGCGGACCTTCCCGCGTCCTTGGGCAGGAGCGCGTAGATGGCGCCGGTGCGCTCGGTGATGCGCGCGGAGACGTCCTTTTCAAGCGAAGGGTTGTCCGACGCGCTGAAGCCGAAGCTGGTGATGGCGCAGGCGGACTGCTCGTCGCGCTCCCAGCTGACGGAGATGCGGTACGTGCGGCTGTCGGACGACCAGTCGTTCTGCGCGCGGACGGAATAGTAGACGGAATGGGAGAAGTCCTGCGCGCTGTAGCCGCTTGACTGGAGGATGCCGCTGACGAAGACGCTGCCGGTGGCTGCGAATTCGGGGACGAGCGCGGACGGCTGCGCGGGGCTGTGGTATTTTGCATTGACATAGACGGTGCCGCTGGCCTCATCGACAAGCCCCGCGGCGGACTGGCTCAGGTCCGGGTTCAGGTGCTTGGGGAAGGAGAAGTAGGTCAGGACGGCCTCGGCGGACTTCACCTTGATGAACGTTACATGCACGGTGTAGAGGCGGCAGAACAGCTTGTTTTTTGACGTGCAGAGTATCTGCACGTCGTACTGGTAGCTGTTCCTGCTTTTTCCCGACGCCTGCTCCACGTGCTCGACGGTGCACGTTCCCGGCGAATAGAAGTCCGCGACAAGGTCGTAGGGCGGCTCGTCCCCCTCGTACATGACGGCGGCGGAGATGAAGCCGGTGTCCTCGTTCTTTGAAATCGACGCCATCGAGGTTGCCCTGATGCCGGGGTTCCGCAGCTTGAGGAAGCGGAAGTCCGTGATGCTCCTGATTGTGTCGGGATCCTCCTTGTAGGCGAGGCGGAGCGTGTATTCGGCGGCTGCCTGCCCGCGGCGGACAGTGAGCGTGGCGGTGTATTCGTTTCCGACAGGATATGCGTCGGACGGCACAAGGTAGACCGCCTTTTCAAGCCCTGCGGCGTATTCGGCCTCCTCTTCGGACGTGCCGGCGGCTTCGGCGCGGAGCGTGCCGCCGGTGATTTCCCACGTGTCGCCTTCAATGACGATGTCCGGGATGAGCTTGAAGTTCTGGTACTCCACCGGGTAGGTGGCGGTAATGGTTACGGTGCCTCCCTGCACGGACACGTCTGCGTCGCCCATCAGCCCCGGATTGCGGATTTTCGTAACGGCGAACGCGGTGAGCGCCGCGGTGTCCTCGTCGGCGCAGGCCGAAGCCATGTAGACGCGCACGGTCTTGTCCGCTCCGACGACGGCGAACGGAACTCCGAGGATGCTGTTGAAGCCCGAAAAATCGATTGGAAGCGAAAAGTCGGATTCCATAATTGCCGCGGCTTTATCTGCGTCCAGCCTTTTGACGGCGGCGGAGACAAACGCGTTGATGTCCGTGGCGGTGGAATATCCTGCGTAGAACGAAATCAGCTCCGTATAGGTGAAGAGCCTGAGCAGGTACTCCTGCGTGAGCGGAAGGATTCCCGCCCCTTCGGACACGGTGATGACTGGATAGAGCGCGCTGGCGTCGGCTCCGGCGCTCAGCGTGAACGTTACGGCGCCCGTTCCGCCGCCTGCGCCGTCGGTGATGACGGAGGGCTTCGTCTGCTTCGGCTCGTTCACGACGAATGAAAGGATGCGCTTCTCGCATTCCTTCGCCGGCGGAACTGCCGGTTCGTCCGGGATTCCGGGTTCGTCAGGCTTGGATGGAGGCGGCGCGTCAGGTTCGGACGGAACGTCCTGCCGCTCCTCCACGACGGTCACCGTATAAAGCGAATAGTTTCCGCGCCCGGCGATGACGCAGAACATGACCGGCTGCGTAAAGTCAACCGGCTCGTCCAGCGGCGGAACGGAGAAGTCCTTGTTCTCCCGGATGAAGTTCAGCATCCATGTGCCCAGCTCTCCTGCCTTCTGCGAGGCGTTCATCTGTATGGCAAGGCTCATGAGGTCGGCGGAGGGGAACGCCCGGTGGATGTAGGGCAGTGTAACTGGAATGACAGTTGACTTTGAGCCTGATTCTATGATTGGAATGAGCGCGGTTGCGTCCGTTCCTGCGGGAACCGTTATGACGATTTCCGTGCCGTCCGTTTCTGCGGCGCGGTAGCGCGTCCTGTCGGCGTTCTCGACGGAGAAGCTGTGGATGCCGCTGTCGGACGGCGGAATCAGTTCGTGTATGACGTTCGTGCAGGATTGCGCCAAGATGAATGCGGCGCAGGCGAGGAGCGTGCATAAGCCGTTCCGTATGCGTCCTGCCGTGCGTTTTTTGTTTTCTCCTGTCTTCGTACCCATCGTATGTTCCTCCTGTTCCAGCAAGTCCTTGTCCGTTCTGTTCATTGCCCGCCTGCGTCCGCTTCCGCGGCTTCCGCGCCCGTTCCGCCGCCATCTGCCGCGCCGCCTTCTCCTGCATCCCTGTCCTGCCGTTCCCGTTCTGCGGAAAGGCGGCGCCGCGCGGCTGCAAGGCTGCCTGCGTCCAGCAGGATGCGTGCGCAGCGGAATTCTGTGTACGCTTCGTTTCCGGCTCCGCGGACGATGCCGCCCGAGCGCGACGAGCCTGCGCTCGTAATGCTGATGCGCCGCGCGGCGATGTTGAAATGCTCCAGCAGGTGTTCGCGGACAGCGTTCGCGCGCCGCCGTCCCATGCTGTAGCGTTCCGCCTCTGAGTCGAACGGCGCGGAATTTCCTTCAATGACGACAGTCAGTTCGGGAACTGCCTCAAGGTACGCTCCCACGCCGTCGAGCGCGGCGGCGACGGATTCGCGCATGAAGTCCTCTTTTGTGTTGAAGTAGATGGCGGCGGCGCCGGTTTCGTCGAACGGGAACGGCGGCAGCTCCGGGAAGACGGGCGCTTCAACGACGCGCTCCACCTCGACAACTTCAGGCGGCTTCCGTGCGTGCCGGACCGCCCGGACGGGATACACGCGCGCCTGAAGCGATATGGCGGGAACTGGAATCAGTCCCTCCGCTTCCGAAATGCATTCGATTCCGGCCTGCGCCTTGAACTGGATTGACGCGTCGCAAAGCTGGATTCCGACATGGAGCGCGGCGGAGAAGAACGGGCTGAAGCCGGCCGTGGTGGAAATTTCCTCCGTAAGGAGCGCGACGACCGTTTCGTAATGGGAGATTGTTGAATGGAAGAATCCGCCGCCTGCGTTCAGGCCGAACGAAAGGAGGCGTACCGGCGAGAACGCCCATTCCGCGCCGAGCTGGAGCGGAATGATGTCGAGCGTGCGGACGAGCGGGTTTTCGCCGGAGACGACGCGGTGTCCGCTTTGTATGAATGCTGAAATGTCGTTCTTCCGTCCGAGCGGAAACGTCCAGCCGACGGCGGCGCTCCAGCCGGGCTTTGGAACGGTGTAGTCTTCCAGACCGCCCATCATGAGGTAGCGCTGGATGTCTGCGGAAACAAACAGTCCGTCGGATCTATCCCGTGCGGCGCCCGGTGCTGCGAGCAGCAGCGTCAGAAAGAGGAATGCCGGAGCGGGGCGCGCCTTTTGAACGAGCGGCGGAAGGAAGCATATTTTGGGGGGGGGGGGGGGGGGGGGGGGGGGGGGGGGGGGGGGGGGGGGGGGG
>CAMWPF010000015.1 GCA_947176045.1 uncultured Treponema sp.
CGATTGAGGCGCTGTTCTGCGTCAAGGCGATGGAGGAAGGCTTTGTTCCGCCGACCATCAATCTGGACGAGCCTGACGTGGAGCACGGCTGCGATTTGGACTACACGCCGAACGTCGGCGCTGCCTGCGAGATCACGGCGGCGGCGTCCTGTTCGCTGGGCTTCGGCGGACACAACGCCTGCATCATTCTGAAAAAATACCAACCGTAGGAACTGAGCCGGACTTGCGGATTCCGTTTTGTCCGTATAAAATAGAAAGACAGCGTCCGCGCGTCCGTGCGGCGTTATTTTATGAATCTGCGGCTTCCGCGGAATTCAGCCAGGAGTATTTTTATGGTAATCAAACCGATGATTCGGAGCAACATCTGCATAAACGCCCATCCGGTCGGATGCGCGAAAGATACAGAGCGCCAGATTGCGTACGTCAAGGCGCAGAAGGCGAAGCGGGGCATCAAGAGCGTTCAGGAGGGCGGCGACGGTCCGAAAATGGTGCTCGTCCTCGGCTGCTCCACGGGATACGGGCTTGCGAGCCGCATTTCGGCGGCGTTTGAATATGGCGCGGACACAATCGGCGTGTCGTTTGAGAAGGCCGCCACGGAAACGAAGGGCGGAACGCCCGGCTGGTACAACAACATGGCGTTCGACCGCGCGGCAGAAAAGGACGGACTGGTGGCGCGCACGTTCAGCGCGGACGCGTTCGCCCACGAGACGCGGCAGCTGGTGATTGACGAAGTGAAGAAGCTCGGCAAGAAATTCGATCTGATTGTGTACAGCCTTGCAAGCCCCGTCCGCACCGATCCGGATACAAAGGTGCTGTACAAGTCAGTCATCAAGCCGCAGGGAAAGGCGTACAGCGGCATGGCGATCGACATTATGACGGATTCCCTCAAGGAATCGACGGCGGAGCCGGCGACGGAAGAGGAAATTGAAAATACGGTGAAGGTGATGGGCGGCGACGACTGGCGGCTGTGGATTTCGCAGCTTTCTGATGCCGGCGTCCTTGCGGACGGCTGCCGCACGGTCGCCTATTCGTACATCGGACCGGAGCTGAGCCATGCGATTTACCGCGACGGCGCCATCGGCGCGGCGAAGAAGGATTTGGAGAAGGCGGCGCTCGATTTGGACGCTCAGCTGAAGAAGTCAGTCGGCGGCGCGGCGTATGTTTCGGTCAACAAGGGGCTGGTCACCCGCTCCAGCGCGGTCATTCCGATTATTTCCCTGTACCTTTCCGTCCTGTTCAAGGTCATGAAGGAAAAAGGCACGCACGAAGGCTGCATCGAGCAGATGGAGCGGCTGTTCGCCGAGCGCCTGTACACGGGCGCGAACAGTTCCGCCGCGGAAGTGCCGGTTGACGGCGAGCACCGCATCCGCATCGACGACTGGGAGATGGCGGACGACGTGCAGGCGGAAGTCAACAAGCGCATGGCGGCGCTTTCCAACGACACCATTGCCGACATCTGCGACCTGCCGGGATACAAGCACGACTTCCTTGCGACGAACGGATTCGACATCGAAGGCGTTGACTACGACAGGGACGTTTCCAGAATGGACAGCCTGGACTTCTAAGGCAGGAAGCTGTTTTCCAGTTCCCGGCGGTTTTCCATGTTTTTTGATAAAAGGCGCGGACAAGAATATGTCCGCGCCTTTTATTTTTCGGGCGCTCGGAAGCTGCCTGCCGGGCGGAGGGAGGGAAGGCAGTTTTTATAAAAAAAAGTTATACAAGTTTCTTTTTCATTTTGCCGTTTGTTATTTGTATAAATCCCGTGGAGACCGGATTTTTAAAACTTGTTTTTTCTAGCAAAACTGTCGAAATTTAAATTTGTAAACAGCGATTGCAACATACTTGAATGCGCATAAAAGCCGGAACAGCGGCGCTTTGTTCATGGCTTTTGAGGGAGGTGAAATGACTTTCAGAAACAGTCGTCTGGCACTGTTCATTTTTTTTGTTTTGACGTGCGCTGTTTTTGCAGAGGAATCGGAAGATGCGGAAGATCCGCAGGTGCTTACGCTTGCGGACGCGGTGGATCTTGCGCTGGAAAACAATCTGGACATCAAGCGTTCTGAAAATTCCCTCGGCCTGCTCAAGACGAAGGACAAGTATTCATGGAACAGCGTCAGCCCGTCCATCAATCTGAACGGAAGCTTTGCGGACAACTTTGAGGCCGATACGACGGCGTTTTCGCTGTCCGGCTCGCTGGGCATCGCCCTTTCGCCGAACCTGTACGCTTCCATCCGCGGCGCGAAGCTGGACTACGAACAGGGGCTGATTTCCTACGAGCAGACAGTGCGGACTGTCGAACTGAATGTCCGCAAGGCGTTCTACGGGCTTTTGTACGAGCAGGAGAACATCGCGCTGCAAAAGCGCAGCCTCAAGACGAGCGAGGCGCAGTACCAGCAGAATCAGGAAAAATTCAACCACGGCCAGATTCCCGAGCTGGACGTTTTGACGAGCCGCGTCAGCTATGAGCAGAAGAAGCCTGCGGTGGAGGCGGCGGAAACTGCATTCTTGAACGATCTTGCCGCGTTCAAGCAGATAATCGGCATGGATCAGCAGACGGACATTTCGCTTTCCGGTTCGCTTGACGATGTGCTGAACGTGCGGAAGATTGAGCTGCCGCCTGCGGAAAAGCCCGCTCCGAGCGTGCAGCTTGCTGAGAAGTCGGTCGAAATCGCACAGAACGGCCTGCTTGCCTCCCGGTTCGGCTCGTATGCACCCAGCCTGTCGCTCGGCTATCAGTACGGAAAGACCTACGGCAACGCCATGTCCGCCGGCTATGAATGGGGCACGACGAACAGCCTGACTGTGGGAGTGCAGATTCCGCTCGACGGATGGCTTCCGTGGTCGACGGGCGCGGTTTCCGTCGCTTCCGCAAAGTCCAATGTGACTGACGCGCAGCTCCAGCTGGAAAACGCCATGGAGACGACCGCCGTCCAAACGGAAAGCTACATGCGCAAAATCACGCAGGCGATTTCACAGGTGGACTCCCTTCGCTCCACTGTTGAGCTTGCAGAGCAGACATACGCTATGACGCAGACTGCCTACAACTACGGCAAGACGGATTTGATGAATCTGCTCAACGCCTCCGATTCCGTTTTGAGCGCGGGGGTGAGCCTCAAGCAGCAGGCGTACACGCTTGTGAGCGCGATTCTGGAACTGGAAAGCCTGCTGGGCATTCCGTTCGGAACGCTCGGAGTTCCGCAAGCGGCGGACTGAACAAGGAACAATTGCGGCTGAACTGGCCGCGCATATACGCATATAAAATAGGATAGCAGTATGGGAAACACCAAGAACGGAAAAAAAGCGGCGGCAATTGTCATTGCGCTTGCAGTGACGGCCGGAGTCATCTTTCTGATTTTAAAGACAGGCAAGGGCGGCGGCAGCGCGAACATGAAGCGCGGCGGCGAGGAGACTGTGTTCACGGTGAAGTCGGCGCCCGCAGAAATAGCGACGCTGACGGACTATGTGATTACGAACGGCGAGGTGGAGTCGCAAAGCTCCATAGAAGTGTTCCCTTCAATGGGCGGAAAGATTGCCGGACTGAACGTGATGCTCGGCTCCACTGTCCGCAAGGGGGACGTCGTTGCGACAATCGATCCGTCCGAGCCGGGGACAAAATACGCGCTCAGCCCGGTGCTCGCCCCCATCGGCGGAAGCATCGTCTCTTCTCCGCTGAAGGTCGGCACGCAGGTGTATACGACGACGGCAATCACCATGATCGGCGACATCGACAACCTTCAGATTACCGCATCGATTCCCGAGCGCTATGTCGCTGAACTGAAGGCGGGGCTGAAGGCGGAAGTTTCTCTTGAAGCGTATCCGGGCGTCATTTTCCCTGCGACGCTTTCGCGCGTTTCGCCCGTTGTTGACGCCGCGACGCGCACAAAGGAAATCATCTTGAATTTTGACAGGCGCGACAGCCGCGTGAACGCCGGAATGTTCGCAAAAATCAAGCTGTACACGACGCAGTACGCCGGACAGGTAACCGTTCCCTCGGACGCAGTTGTGGCGCAGGATACGGATTCCTACCTCTTCGTCGTGAATGATGACGGCACTGTCTCCCGGCGCGTTGTGGCGCTTGGAAAGTCGGTTGACACTGCCGTGCAGGTTACGGACAACCTCATGCCCGGCGAGCGCGTTGTCGTGGAAGGTATGACGTCGCTTTCAGACGGCGCGAAGGTGAAGGACATCGCCTTGCAGCAGCCCGAGCCTGAGGAGAACTGAGCATGAGCGTATCCAGAAAAACGCTTGAACACCCGGTCATGACGCTGATAGTCTTTGTGCTGCTCGGCGCAGTCGGACTGTTCACGCTGCGCAATGTCGCAATCGCGCTGATGCCGGACATTGACATTCCGTACATCATGGTTTCCACGACGTATCAGAACGCAGGTCCGGAATCAATAGAAGAGACGGTTACGAAAGTGCTGGAAGGCTCGCTCATCAGCGTGAGCGGCCTCAAGGAGCTGACGTCGCGTTCTTCGGAAGGCGTCTCCATGATTTCCCTTGAATTTGACTATGGGACGGATCTGGATCTTGCCGTCTCGGACATCCGCGACAAAATCGACCGTGTAAAGAAGAGGCTTCCCGACGACGCTGATTCCCCGACAATCCTGAAGATGGACGCGGACTCCATGCCGATTATGCGCATCGCAGTCTATGGAAACCGTCCTGTCAATGAGCTGAAGAAATTTGCCGACGACAACATCGCCGACTACATCGAGCAGGCGGACGGCGTCGCGGAAGTCAACGTCTATGGCGGACAGACGGCGATTGTGCGCGTGGAGCTTGAGCAGAACCGGCTTGCTGCCTACGGATTCACCGTCGCGCAGATTTCGGCCGCGCTCGCAAAGCAGAACCTTGAGCTTGGCGGCGGAAAGCTTGACGAAGGCAACCGCGAGTACATTGTCCGTACGACGGGACAGTACGCGACGGTGGACGACATCAACGACGCTGTCATTACGACGATAAACGGCTACGACGTGCGGCTCAAGGACGTGGGACGCGCGTTCCTCGGCTACGAGGACAAGGACAACGAAGTTTATATAAACGGGCAGACAGGCGTGTACCTTGCAATCACCAAGCAGTCCGGCTCAAACACCGTCGCCGTCGCGAACGCCGTGTATGAAAAGATGGCGGAACTGGAAAAGACGCTTCCCAAGGACATCACGCTGGAAATCATCCGCGACGACACCGACTCCATCCGCGACACCATCAGCATTCTGGCGGAGTCGGCGTGGCAGGGGCTTCTGCTTGCGGTCATCGTGCTGTTCATCTTCCTCCAGAATTTCAAGAGCACCATCATCATTGCAATCTCAATTCCGCTTTCAATCATCATCACGCTGTTCGCCATGAGCCTGTTCGGAATTACCTTGAACATGATGACGCTTACGGGGCTGATTCTGGGCGTTGGAATGATTGTCGATGCGTCCATCGTCATGATTGACAACATCTATTCGTACCGTATGCGCGGCGCGAAGCCCCGGAACGCGGCTGTCCTCGGCTCGCAGGAAATGGTCGTCTCCGTCATTTCGGGCAACCTGACGACCATCTGCGTGTTCGTGCCGTTCCTCCTGTTCATCAAGGATCTTGAGATGATGGGCCAGATGTTCAAGGGAATCATCTTTACGATTGTAATTGCGCTTGTGTCGTCGCTGTTCGTGGCGATTTTCCTTGTTCCCGTCCTTGCCGGCGTGTTCCTGCCGCTTTCAAGTCGCGCGGAGAAGCCGGTGACGAATCCGGTTTTGAAATTCCTGTACGGGGCGTTCCAGAAGGGAATGGACGCCATAACGGCGGTCTACAAGCGCGTCTTGAACGCCGCGCTGAACAACCGGGCGCCGACAGTCGTGATCGCGCTGTGCGTGCTTGCGATGTCCCTTGCGATTGTGCCGACGCTGACGGTAACGATGGTGCCGGCCGGAAACGACGACTCGGTGACGCTGAACATCACGATGCCGCTGGGAACGCCGCTTTCTGAAACGCAGATTGTCGCGCTCGCGTTCGAGGATATTGTGCGGAACGAGGTGGAAGGCTACAAGTTCATCACAACGTCCGTCGGCTCAGGCGGACGAGGGACGCGGTATTCCTACAAGGCGTCCGTGCAGGTTACGCTGCCGGATTCCGCAGAGCAGATTGATACGGCTGTGGACATTCAGCGCAAGCTGCGCGCCCATTTCCAGGATTTTGCCGGGGCGCAGTTCACGTTCGATGCGAACACGAGGCGGCAGATTGCGGGCGACGACATCGACATTGCCATCCGCTCCGACGACCTTGATGCGGCGATGGAGGTGGCGGAAAAAATCCGGGACGTCATGGACGGCATTGCTGCTGTCAGCGAGACGTCGATCGACACGGAGCGCGGCCTTCCGCAGGTGGAAGTGGTGATTGACCGCGACCGCGCGTATTCGTTCGGCGTGGATGTTTCGACGGTTGCGACGGAAGTCTATTACGCCATCAACGGCGCGACGTCCTCTACGTTCCGCTATGCAGGCGACGACTATGACATTGTGGTGATGTATCGGCCGGAAGACCGCAAGGACATCATGGATTTGGAGTCGATGTACGTGCAGGGAACGAACGGCATGGTGAGCGTCTCCAACTTTGCGAGCCTGCGGCGCGGGCTTGGGCCTGTCACCATCCGGCGCGAAAACCAGACGCGGATCGTGCATGTGACGGCGGAAATCATTTCGGATGAAAGCGCGAACGTCGTCGAGCAGATGATTCAGGACGGCATTGCGAATTCATTCATCATTCCCGACAACGTGACGGTGAGCTACGAAGGCTCGTGGCAGGAAATCGGCAAGCAGATGAAAGTCTACCTGACAATCATCATCATGGCAATCATCCTCGTATTCGGCGTCATGGCGTCCACATACGAATCGTTCAAGGCGCCGCTCATCAACCTTGCCACGATTCCGTTCATGATTATCGGCGTGGCGGTGCTGTACAAGGTGATGGGGCAGCCGATTTCAATCATGGCGATGGTCGGACTGATTATGCTCGTCGGAATCGTCGTCAACAACGGAATCATCCTCGTGGACTACACGAACCTGCTGCGCGACCGCGACATTCCGATGCATGAGGCGTGCCTTGAAGCTGGAACGAGCCGCCTGCGGCCGGTTCTGATGACGACGCTCACGACAATCCTCGGAATGCTGCCGATGTGCTTTTCTTCCGAAGGGCAGGCGGCGATGATTCAGCCGATCGGAATTGCGGTTGTGGGCGGACTTACGTCGAGCACGTTCGTCACGCTGATTCTGATTCCCGTGCTGTATTCCATCGTGATGCGAAAAAAGCCGAAGGCGGCGTCGGCAGTGAAGATTGACTATTCATGCGTGCTGCCGGAAGCGGCGCCTGCGGCGGATTCTGCCGATAATCCCGGAAAAGAGGGCGGAGACGGAAAATGAACAGGAACTACAGGATAGAAATCATCTCGAACCAGTCCGTACAGGACGAAATCACGGAACTTTTGGAGCAGGAAATCCCGGACATTGAGTACACGGTGATTCCGACCGTGCATGGGCGCGGCCGCCGGGCGAAGAAGCTTGGAACGACGACGTGGCCGGAGCAGAATTTCGTGATGTTCGCGTACCTCGGCAGGGATAACGCGCTCAAGGCGCGCGTCATCATCGACGCCGTAAAGAAGCGGTTCCCTGGCGAGGGCATTTCGATGTTCTGCTCGGAGGAAGTGGAGCCGTAGCGCGGCCTTGCTTCCGGCATCCGTGCGGGCGATGCCTGCTCTGCACGCACGTTCACGTCCAGAACGCCCTAAGGTTCACTGTGCGGGCGCGGAATGGTCAGGAGCAGGGACGCCCTCTCGTCCCCGTCACGAATCTTTCCGCGTCCCTGCCGCGAACCAAGTGGAAGATGGTTCGCGATGGTGTCAAAATACAAAATGATTTGTGCTGCGAACCGAATGCAAGACGATTTGTACGGAATTCAGGGAATGGCGGACAGAAAGAAAAATCGAAATCTATCAGGGAATTGCGTTGATGAAGGAAGCGAGGAAAAGAAAAATGTTTGTTGCAATAGGCGTAATGCTTATTTTAATCGGTGCGTTGATGATATGGTTTGCCATTCCGTATTCGCCTGTCAAAAAGCAATTTCAAAATGATGTAGCCGCACTTTCAGCAGAAAATAAGTTGCCGGCCGATGGTGAACTGTTTATGGAAAAGGATTTTTCGCAGCTGCCGTCTGCTGTTCAGAAGTATATTGAAAACTGCGGCTATATAGGAACGCCGAAAACGTCGTATCTCAAAATGGAATATCATGCTGTAGATTTTTCGCAGGACAGAAACGGTCCCGTTCTGAAAATCGACTATACGCAGTACAACTTTATCAACGAGCCGTGCAGGATGGCGCTCATTGACAGCAGTCTGTTCGGCATTCCTTTTGAGGGATATGACTATTATCGGAACGGCTCCGGCGGAATGAAGGGCGTGATTGCAAAGACTGTTACGTTGTTCGACCAGACCGGAGCGGATATGGACAAGGCGTGCCTCGCCACTTTTCTTGCGGAAAGTTTGTTTGCCCCTGCCGTTCTGTTGCAGGACTATATTACGTTTGAGGAAATAAGCGACTTTGAAGTGCGGGCGGCAATCACTTACGGCGGACAGACAGCAAGCGGCATTTTTACGTTCAATGAACAGTACGAAATGACTTCATTTACGACGAACGACAGGGCGGCGGCAGGAACAGACGGCAGCATGGAATATATTCCGTGGTCGGCACTTTGCAGCGATTACCGCCTTTCCGAAAGCGGCATAAAATATCCGACGAAGCTTCAGGCGGTTTGGAATTATCCCGACGGAGATTTCGTCTACTTTGACGGCATCATCAGCGGGATAACCTCCGGGCAATAGAACGGCGAACCTGGGTGCGGACTTCAGCGGTGGAACTTTCCGTTCAAGTCGCCGGAAATCGCAAGACTGTACCTACGAACCGCCGATTTGCATTGCGAGGTGATGTGATGAACGAACAAGTAAAAGAACTGATAGAACAATTTCCTGCGGAAATCAGCGATATGTTCCGGCATATACGGCGGATGCTTTTCGACAGCGTTTCCCGCGAGCCGGAGGAAAGGCTGTGGTCGAAAATGCCGAGTTATTACGTCGGCGAATCGTTTGTGCGGCTGATACCGTTCAAGGACCATATCAACATCGAGGCGAAGGCTGCCGTTCTTCACAAAGACGAACTGACAGGCTATGCGTTCACCCCGAAAGGAATGCTGCAAGTCTATGCGAAGCAGGACATTCCCTCTAAAATCGTGAAGCAGATATGCGTCGAAACGTTGGAGCGGCCCGAATAAAAAATACAAATCCCAAATCACAGGAGCAACATATGATACAAAAAATAAATCTGCGGGAAAGTGTAAACGCGCTTACCGAACTGTTCCGCTACAAGCGGGTAGGCACGCTGAACAACCATATGCTGAACGTGCTGCAAGCGGAGAACAGGACGCTGGACTTTCATACGCACGAACAGTCCGACGAGCTGTTCTATTGCATTGAAGGCGAATTTGACGTTGAATTCGAGGACGGACTGACGCATTTGTGCGAAGGAGATTTCATCATCATTCCAAAAGGCACAAAGCACCGACCTGTCTGCAAGGCGTTGGTCAAATGCCTGCTGATTGAAGTTGAGGGAACGCTCAATCAAGAAAACACGGGCGGAACATACACCAGCTAGGCAAATTGACTTTTTACGAGAGAACAAAATAATGATTGCAGAAACAAAGCGGCTGATTTTGCGCAGGTACAAGCCGGAAGACGCGCAGGACTTGTTTGAATATCTGTCCGATGAGGCGGTTGTGGAGTACGAGCCGTACAGGCCGATGACTTTCAGCGAGGCGGAAAAGAATCTTGCATGGCGCATCAGCACGGACGAAATGATTGCCGTCGAGCTGAAAGATTCCCGCAAGATGATCGGCAACGTCTATCTGGGCAGGCGCGATTTTGAGGCGCGGGAAATCGGCTATGTGTTCAATAGGAATTACTGGGGGCACGGATATGCCGCCGAAAGCTGCGCGGCTGTGGTTCAGCAGGCGTTTGCAGGCGGCGTCCACCGGATATATGCGGAATGCGACCCGCGCAACGAACGCTCGTGGAAGCTGCTTGAATCGCTGGGATTTCGGCGCGAAGCCCATTTTCAAAAAAACGTCTGGTTTTGGAAAGACGAAGGCGGAAACCCGGTCTGGAAGGACACGTATGTGTACGCCAAACTGCATGATGAATAGGCACGTCTGCGCGCGGCGGACGTAGCAGGACGCGCAGTTTTCAACAGAAACCGAACGGCTTGCGTATCCCATCCGCCCGAAAAAAGGAGAGGTCGACGGCTTTGCAGTATATCCTGACCCTGACAGAGCGATATTGGAAAAATTGAGAAACTGCAAGACGAGGACGGAACTGTGGAAACATCTGCCCACTGAACTTGCGTACAGCAAACGGCGGTTGGCGGACTTTCAGTTTGAAATGAGGATTTTGCCGGAGGACAACCGCTTGTGAACAAAGCCTGGTCTGAACTGAACAAAACAATGCAGGCGCAGCTCAAAAAGCAGGACACCTACAAAGCGGGCATCGCCGCCTTGTTTGACTTGCGGAATCAGCTGATGCAAACCATAACGTCGTTCCGTGCGGAACTACGCAGGGACGATTTTGACGCGATTCCGTTTATGAACGCGGCCGGCTATCACAGCAAAACGATCGCCTATTCGCTGTGGCATATTTTCCGCATTGAAGATATCGTCGCGCACACGTTGATACGCGGAAACCAGCAGGTGTTTTTTTCGGGCAACTATCAGGAACGAATCAATTCGCCGATAATCACAACGGGAAACGAACTGGTAAAAGAGCAGATTGCAGATTTTTCAAGGCAGCTCAACTTGAACGAACTGTATTCTTACATTCTTGAAGTAAAGTCAAGCGCCGAAACGATAATCAGCAGTTTGTCATTCGACGACTTGAAACAGAACATATCAGCAGAAAGAAAAAAGCACTTGCAATCCTTGAACGTCGTGAGCGAAGACGAAAACGCAGCCTGGCTGATTGACTATTGGTGCGGCAAGGATGTCCGCGGGCTTTTACAAATGCCGTTTTCCCGGCACTGGATCATGCACACAGAAGCCTGCCTGCGGATAAAGAACAAGGTGCATCCGTAATGCAGCGAGGTAAAGCCAATGATAGAAATCAGATATGTAAAATCAGAAGACAAAGAATTCTGGTACCGTCTTGACAAACATCTACCGGAACGGGAATTTAGTAACAAGGTCGGCAACAAGCAGGGATATATCTTATCGGACGGCGACAAGCCGGTTGGACTGTTAAGATACAATCTTTTTTGGGACAATACGCCGTTTTGCACGCTGCTGTTTGTCGATTGCAATTATCGGAGAAAGGGCTATGGAAGGAAGCTCATGGAGCACTGGGAAGCTGATATGAAGTCGCGCGGGTACGGCATGGTTCTGACATCGACTCAGGCTGACGAAGAAGCCCAGCATTTCTACCGGAAGCTGGGATATAAAGATTGCGGCGGCTTTGTCATACCTATTCCGGGATATGAGCAGCCGATGGAGCTGCTTTTGGCCAAAGGCATTTAAGGCATTCTCATGTATTAGGAAATTCTAAGGATTGGACGATGAAATCAGCAGAGAGAGTAAAATACTTTTATGAAACTGTCATATCTGAAAATCAAATTGAGAGAATGGCAGAGTTTATATCGCCGGAATGCTGTGTAAAAATGGGAGAAAAGCTGATACCAGTCGGTATTGAGGGAATAAAAGAACACATTAAGGCAACTAAGCAGACATACCCCGATTATAGAATGAAGATTACCAAACAGTTTTGTGATGGGGACTATATCATTTCAGAGTTTATCATGGAAGGCACACATAAAGGGGAATGGATTGGAATAAAACCAACTGGCAAACGATTAGTGTTTACAGGCGTTGACATTGATAAAGTAATCGACGGCTTAATTGTGGAGCATGGCGGTGCGGTAAATACATTTGAAACGTTGCTTAAAGCAGGTGTGATAGGTACACTATAGTGTTTGCAATCGTGAAAACCAGGTTGTGAAGAGCAAAAAGAAAAATCGAATTTTGAAAGGAAGCACAAAATGGTATTGACATACAGAAAAGCCGTCAAATCGGACGCAAACCTGCTGATTGATATATATAATGCTTCATTTTATGAGGATTACATTCACTACGGCGAATGTCCCGGATATGGCAAAACAAAGGAGCAGATGGAATCGTCCATCCGTGCATTTTCTAAATATATTGTCAGCAAGGACGGCATTCCTGTCGGAGTGATTTCCTTTGAAAACAAAGGAAACGAGAGCTATCACATTGGCTGCTTGTGTGTCATTCCGGCATATCAGAGGCAGGGAATAGGCTCGCAGGCATTCCGCTATATGCTGTCAGTCTGTCCCGACTGGAAGCACATTACAGTGGCGACCCCTTCGGACAAGGAGAAGAACCTGAAATTCTATACTGAAAAATGCGGATTCAGCATTGCCGGCAAAGAAATGGACGGAACTGTTGAGGTTGCTACGCTCGTTATGGAACGGCACATTCCGGCGGAAGGAGAATTACATTGAGAGAAAAACCGGACTGTGCGGAGGAAACCAATGCGTGAACATATACCGTCTGAATCGGCTATGGCAAAACTACTCGGGCACGCTTTGTTTGCAGTGTGGAAAAAGCTGTGCGCGGCTATTGATGAAGCATACGAAATGGAACGCCAGTGGAATGCCGGCGGCAAGAACTGGACATTATCATGACGGAAAATGGGTGATGTTCACTCCGACCGGCACAGCCGAATTTGACGATTATATGAAGCTGCTGGCAGTCAAAAGAAAGCCGGACAAAAAGAAAAATTGAACTATACGGAGAAAATAGTGAAGAAGCACATCATCATCGCGGGCGTGCCGCGGGCGGGGAAAAGCACGGTTTCGCAAAAAATATCGAAGAATTTGGGGTACCAGCATATCAGCATGGACTCAATCATCGCAGGAATTGAAGGCGCCTTTCCCGAAACGGGCATCAATTCCGACGCGGACGCAGACCTGTGGCAGAACATTCGCTTCATCAGCTCCAAGATGGCGCGGTTCATCCGCGCGATGACGGACAGCGGCGAATATGACGAATGCGGGTACGGAATGGTGATCGACATATTCCAGCTGCTGCCGGAACATTATGTCCGGCATATAGATTCTTCCGTCTGCGAAATCTACTACTTCGGCACAGCGGACGTAACGCCGCAGGAACGCTACGAGCTTTTGAAGGCATACGACACGCCGAAGGACTATACCTACCATCAGTCCGAAGCGGAAAACAAAGAAGACTGCGCGCGCATCGTGGCAGTCAGTAAAAAGCTGAAGGAGCAGTGCGAACTGTACAACCTGCCGTATTATGACACGTCCCGAAACAGGGAGCAGGTGTTCAAGTCCGTTTTCGGCTTTTGAGAAATCTGCGCTCTGAAACTGATCCAATGTCTGCCGCCTTTAATCGTTCATATTCTTTCCTTAAATCTCCAACCACAAAATTGAAGGCAACGATATTGTTCTTCGGAGTGCCTGTATCCCTACAGAAATTGTCTATATACGCCTGATTAGACGTGCCGCTTGCTTTTTCCCCGATTATCTCAGCATCGTACGCCTTATTGTACAAGGCGATCTTATTGCCAAACTGCACCCAGCGGTCATCATTGGCATAAAGTAGAAATGAAATGGCACTATTCAGAATATGGCTGCTATACCTTGCTTATTACTGGATACTCTATTACAGCTACCTATCTCCCCAACAGCTCCAGAATACAGATGAAATCATAGAGAGCCTGCGGCCGCATATTGCGAACATCTCCCACAGAACTATTATCGGAAACGCCCAGAGGCAGTTCAGGCACTTAGTTCTATCCTGTGGGGATGCACCTCAAAGGACTGTTTAGAAATGTTGGACAAATTTTTTCCGAAGGATACCCAATAGACAATTTATAAGCAGGCGCTCATAATTGTTTAAAAAACTAAGGAGAATGCCTGTTTATGAATGCTTTGAATAACTATATTGCGGAATATATCGAATGCTGTGGGTATCGGAAACACTTGGATTCCAAAACCTTAAAAGCTTATAAGATTGATCTGAGGCAATTTGAAGATTTTTGCACTGACCTGTCTGACTGTTTTGCCAAAAGTGTAGTGGATGATTTTATTACCAACTTGCATAAGCAATATAAGCCTAAAACTGTAAGGCGTAAAATTGCAAGCTTAAAAGCCTTTTTTCATCATATGGAATATAGAGAGTTGTTGAATGAAAATCCTTTTGCAAAGTTGGATATCCGCTTTCGAGAAGCCAAATTCCTTCCTAAAACAATTCCTTTTCATTCTATTCAAACATTTCTATCTACACTTTATGCACAAAAAGAACTCGCTGAATCAGAATACCAGCTTCGCTGCTGTATCAGAAATATAGCCGTTATTGAATTACTATTTGCTACCGGAATGCGAATATCTGAATTATGCTCATTGAAACCATCAGATATAGACTTTGAGAGCAATAACATTCTAATTTATG